>NZ_CDWRCL010000089.1:0-15145 GCF_977927575.1 Frankia sp. CcCS3 | reverse complement strand
GTCTCTCGAGGGTGATGTCCAAAGGTTGGTCACGCGGCGTTACCAGCCGCGAAACCGCCGGCGGCGAAGCCTCCGGCACGTACTCCCGACCCCCGTCGGTGTCGGAGAGCAACGAAAACCCGCCTGCCGATCACCGCACGGCCACTTCGCGGTCCGGTACGGTCAGGCATCTGTCAGGTCGCTGTCAGTTCAATTGTCAGGTCAATCAGGAGCCGGCCGGCCAGCCGACGACCAGCCGACCGGCCGGCGCGCGGCTGCGGGTCGTGACGAGGCCCGCGCGGCGCATGCTGCGACGGTCGAGGAGGACGAGGTGAACGGTGTCGCGACGACCACCGCACCCGCGGCGGCATCACCTGTACCGCGGACGGGCGGGAGCGCGGTGAACCCACGGCGGTCCCAGTGCGGCGGCGCGAGCCGCGCGGGCGGGACGGCGGCATGATCCTGCGGGCCCGTCGCATCGAGCGGCTGGAGGAACATCCCAACCTCCGCGGCATTCTCGGCATCCTCGCCCAACTCGTCCACACCACCGACACGGAGCTCGTCTCGCTCGCCGGCGCCTGGCGTAACTCGGGGTACCTCGCCGCAGCCCGGGACAAGGCGCTCTCCCCCGACTCGCCATTGATCGTCGAGGTGCTGGCCGCCTTCGACGCGTTGAGCGCGATCTACGCCGACGACCTCACCGGCGCGGAGTACGTCACCGTCGAACCGACGATCGCCGCCACGGCTCTGCGCGCGATGCGCGACGCGGTCGCCGCCTCCTACGCCCGGCCCATCCTCGGCCGCGCGGAGTATGCGGCGCTGATGCGTCCGTGGCGTACGGTCTACCCCCGCGCGCGCGCACACGAACCCGACCTCGGCCCGGCCGCGGCGGACGTGAAGCGGGTTCTCGCGGCACTCCCGGTCCTCGCCGGGCGCTGCCACGATCCAGACAGCCTCGAGGTCTTCGACGGCCTGCTGGTGTCCGCGCTCACCCGCGACGACTCCGCGCACCAGATGGCGATGGACGCCGCCTTCGCGAGCGCCGTGGTGACCGGGCGTCGCCGGGTGTGGACCCTGGTCCGGCGCAGCGCCGCCGAGGGCTTCTGGCGGTTGTGCCCGTACTGCCGCGGCCATCGGGGCACCGATTCGAGCGAGGACCGGCGGGTCATGGAGCTGTGCGCCGACCTGGCCTGCGCGCTGCTCGTCGAGGATCTCCTCGACGCCGACCAGTTCACCCGGCTGACCAGCCCGCTGCACACGCTCATCCCGTTGCAGCACCGCCGCGGTCGCTGACGCCGCCGCGGTCCGCCCGACTGTCGGTCCGCCCGGCTGTCGGTCCACCGGCCCGGCTCAGCCGGATGCGTCGGGCCGCCACGGCCGGTAGACGATCAGTCGGGCTCCGCCCGGAGTGATGACGATGCGTTCCACCCCCTCCGTGACCTCGCCGTCACAGGCGAACGGCAGCGGGCCGGGCTGACGGGATGAGATCGTGACCCGTTCGACCGTGTGTTGTTCGTACACCCGGCTGCGCCCGAGACGGCCGGTCAGCACCGCCCCCACCAGCCGGAGCCGGGCAAGCGGCGCCGCGGCGTCGACCACCCGCAGGTCCAGCAGCCCTTCGTCAAGGCGGGTGCGGTAGGTGGGGGCGAACCCGCCGGGCTGGTAGATCCCGTTGCCGACGAAGATCAGCCAGACCCGGCGGTACTCGGAGTCGATCTCGACCTCGAACGGCGCTTCGTGGCGCAGCACCCAGCTCAGCGCGATGAGCATCGCCGGCCACTTGCCGATGTGGCGCTCGAACCGTGCACGGATGGCGACCATGTCCGGGTAGCCGCCGAGGCTCGCGGTGTTCACGAAGATACGGGAGAACCGACTGAACGTCGCGCTGATGCCCTCGGCCCGGCCGATGCCGACGGCGACCGCCGAACCCTCCCGTATCGCCTACACCGAGTCACCCGCCTCGGCGAGTCCGACGTCCGCGGCGAAGTGGTTGAGCGTGCCCGCGGGGAAAACCGCCAGCGGCACGCCGTGCGCCAGCGCGGTCTGGGCGGCCGCGTTGATGGTGCCGTCGCCACCGGCGACGCCCAGCACACGGGACCGCGCCGCCACGGACACCAGCGCGGTTCTTACGTCGCCGCCCGCGTCGACCTCGACGACCCGGGCCCTGGGCAGGTCGGCCCGCAGCACGGCGAGCAGGTCCGTGTGGTTACCCGGACCGGAACGGGCGTTCACCACCACCGTGAGGCCGTCGCCGTCGGGCAGGGCGGGCGCCCACGCCGACGCGGGGCTGGCCCGGGCAGGGGCCCACGGCCGACGCGGCATCACCTTCGTCGTCAGCAGGCCCGCCCCGATCCCCAGCAGCACGCCGGCGGCCACGTCCCCGGGATAGTGCACCCCGACGTACACCCGGGAGAACGCCACCGTGGCGGCGAGCGCGGCCACCGGCACTGCCGCGCCGGGCGCGTCCAACGCGACTCCGGTGGCGAAGGCGGCCGCCGACGCCGCGTGCCCGGAGGGGAACGAGAACGTCGTGAGATCCTCGCGAAGCCGCCGCAGCGGGGGAATCGTGTGAGTCGGTGGGCGGTCCCGGCGGAACACCACCTTCATCGGCCCGTTGGCGAGGACGCTCGCGACTCCCAGGGCGAGCAGGCCACGGGCGGCCGCCGGGCGACGGCGTCCCTTCGTCGCACCGAGCGTCCCGGCCACCCCCCACCAGAGCAGACCGTGATCGGCGGCATGAGACAGCCGCGGCAGCACCGGGTCGAGCAGCGGTCTGCCGCCGGCCAGCGCCGCGAACAGCGACCGGTCCGCCCTGGTGAAGGCGTGCAGGAACGTCCGGCCCAGCGCGATGTCACGGCGCATGAGGATCCGGGCGCGCCGACCGACCCGGCTCTCCGCGGGCCAGCGGAGAGCGGTCCCGGTTCCCGGCCTCGTTACCGGCCTTGACCCCACGCCGGCACCGTACCCGTAACGGGGACACCCAGATCAACTGGGATGAACCTCACATCCTCCCGAACCCCGCGGGAGGAGCGAGCAGAAGGAGCTCGCTGTCAGGCCGCGGCTGTCAGAGCGCGCCTGTCAGACCGCGACCGGGGCCTGGCTCGCCCATCTCGGAGCCGGCGGCCATGCCACGCCCCCGGGCCGGGGCAGCGCCCGTCGTGGCTCGACGGTGCGACCTGTCGGCAGGATCTCGCCGGTGTCCTCGAACAGGATCACCCCGTTACACAGCAGGATCCAGCCCTGGTCCCAATGCTGGCTGGCCACCCGGGCGGCGTCACGATCCACACTGTCCGCCGTGGGGCAGGGCGGGGAGTGCGGGCAACCACGTCGCCGGGGTGCGGCTGCGCGTGAGGCGCCGGCGGGCAGGGGATCGGAGGACCGCTCGGGCGAGGATGGCTCCGGGTCGTCGGAGGGCACCGGGGACGCCGATGCCGGGTCTGAAACGCGAACAGCTTGCACGAGCACCAGACGTTACGCCTCTCCGTAAGAAGCGTCACACCGAGGCGCGGGTGAAGGGGCCGACATGTCTGCGACCCCGGCCCGCAAGTCAGCGTGGACAACGGCTGTGACCAGCGCGGATGCGAAACACGGCACATCGGGAACCAGCCGGGCGGACCACGGGGTGCCTACAGCGAGATGCCGGTAACAGGACCGGACCATCGGATCGGTAGGTTACGGGGCGGTGGCCGAGCGGTTCCGCCACCCTGACCGCAACAATGACGTGGGCCGGTTCCGCTGATGCGCCCACCTGCATGAACGGCGCCCGTTGCCCCCGGCGACCGGGCATCGACACGGCAGGGCCACGGACAGGCACCAGTGAACGGCCACGGACCCGGACATGCCCGGCCACAAGGGGGTACGGACGATGGACGGCGCCACGAGTGTCGGTACCGATACCTTCGGGGGCCTCCCCACCGGCGGGGGTTCCGGCCCGCGTGCCGGCGGAAAGCCGGTCGAGGTGTCGGTCGTCATGCCGTGTCTGAACGAGCAGGAGTCGGTCGGCATCTGCGTACACAAGGCCCTTGCGGGACTGGCCACCGCGGGTGCCGCGGGCGAGGTCGTCGTTGTCGACAACGGGTCCACGGACCGGTCGGCGGACGTCGCCGCCGCCGCGGGTGCCCGGGTCGTCCGCGAGACCCGGCGCGGCTACGGCAACGCCTACCTGGCCGGGTTCGCCGCCGCCCGAGGCCGGCTGATCGTGATGGGCGACGCCGACGACTCCTACGACTTCTCAGATCTGGGCGTCCTGCTCGCTCCGCTGCGCGCCGGGCGGGCCGACTACGTGCTCGGGTCGCGCTTCGCCGGGGAGATCCTGCCGGGAGCGATGCCCTGGCTGCACCGTTACGTCGGCAACCCCGCACTCACCGGCATCCTGAACCGGCTGTTCGACGTCCGTTCCTCCGACGCGCACTCGGGCATGCGGGCCTTCAGCCGAGAGGCGTACCTGCGTATGCAGCTGCGCTGCGAGGGGATGGAGCTCGCCTCCGAACTGGTGATCGCCGCGGGCCGCGCCGAGCTGCGGATCGAGGAGGTGCCGATCACCTACCATCCGCGGGTCGGGGCCTCCAAGCTGCACTCCCTGCGGGACGGTTGGCGGCACCTGCGGTTCATGCTGCTGCTGGCGCCGAGGCACCTGTTCGTGCTGCCCGGCCTGGTGCTGCTGGCGCTCGGGATCGCGGGCCAGGCGGCGCTGCTGCCCGGCTCGCTCAATCTCGGCTTCCACCGGCTGGACCTGCACTTCTCGATCCTGTTCGCGCTGCTGGCGCTGCTCGGCTGGCAACTGGTGCTGCTGGGGGTCTGCGCCGACGTCCACAACCACGCCCTCGGCTGGCAGGAGCGCCGCCGCTGGCCACTGCCGCTCATCCACCGCCTGTTCACCCTCGAACGCGGGCTTGCGCTCGGCGCGGGCCTGTTCATCGTCGGATTCGTCGTGGACGTGGTCGTCCTCGTCCGCTGGCTGGCCAACCATCTCGGGCCGCTCAACGAGATGCGCCCGGCACTGCTCGCGATGACACTGATGGTGCTGGGCGCGCAGACCGCCTTCGGATCCTTCTTCCTGCGGCTGCCCCCCGCCGGGCCCAGCGGGGGGCATCAGCGGGCGTCGGCCCGCGGTACTCGTGCCGGCACGGGCCCTGACGCGGGCGCGGTTGCGAGTGCCGGCCCAGGCTCCACCCGGGTCGGGACAGACTCCACCCGGGCCGGGACGAGCGGCCCACGGGCCGACACGCCCGGTCTCGGCCCGTTCTTCGAGGCGCCGGAACACCCGGCCGAGGTCGTCAGGTTCTGAGTCATCATGGCCGTCCTGGGCAGAATGGCTGCCCTGGGCAGACGCCGCTTTCCACCGCTGCCCGGCGACGCCGCGCCCGTCTCCCTACGCGAATCCCGCTGTCCTCGGGGATGACCCCGCGGATGACCTCGCCGCCCCGGGCCGGGTGCCGTCCGGGGAGCACCCCGGCCCGCTCTATGGCCCGAACGCGCGGCGCCGTGCATCGGGTCCGGCCTCCGCCCAGCCGGCCCGACCCGCCCGGCCGGTCACGCGGCATCTACCCTTCGCGGTTCTCCTGGTCGCCGGGATGACGCTGCGGGTGGTCACCGGGCACGCCTACCGGCCGGCGTTCGAGTTCAACGGCGACTCCTATGCCTACCTGCGACTTTCCACCCTGCACGCGCCCGACCCGATGCGGCCGGCCGGCTACCCCGCCTTCCTGCGCCTGCTGTCGCACACCGGCGACCTGTGGTGGGTGACAGTGGTCCAGCACGTCGCGGGCCTGGCGCCCGGGGTGGGGATCTACGTCCTGCTGGTCCACCGCCGAGTGGCGGCCCCGGTAGCGGCCATCGCCGCCGCGCCGGTCCTGCTGGACGCCTACCAGCTTGTCCTCGAGCACTACGTGATGGCCGAGACACTGTTCGCGATCCTGCTGGTCGCCGCGATGATCGCCCTGACCTGGTCGGCACGACCGTCGGTGTGGGCGTGCGGGCTCGCCGGCCTGTTACTGGGCGGGGCGGGCCTGGTCCGCACCATCGGGGTCGCCATGGGTGTGCTCGCGGTGGGCTACCTGCTTCTTCGTCGCGTCGGATGGCTCCGGTCCGCCGCCTTCACCGTGATGCTCGCCGTTCCACTCGTCGGCTACGCGGGCTGGTTCCACACCGCGCACGGGAAATACGCGCTCACCGGTGGGGACGCGGTGTGGATGTACGGCCGGGTGGCACCGATCGCCGAATGTGATCGCCTGCACCTGAGCACACGCCAGCTCGTCCTGTGCTCCCCGCATCCGGTGACGGGGCGGCCCGATCCCAGCTACTACGTCTGGAACGGCAACAGCCCGCACTGGCGGCTCGACATGCCCGACGACAAGCGGGACGCGCTGCTGCACGACTTCACCCGCCAGGTCATCCGGTATCAGTTCGGTGACTACGCCCGGATGGTCGGCGGGGAGATCGCGCACTACTTCGCCCCGGGCCGACCGGTCGGGCACCGCGACTGGCCGGACACGACCTGGCGGTTCCCGACCGGTGACGAACCGCGCTACCTGCACAACAACGAGCCACTGCTCGGCTTCCACGGGGACGCGCCCACCCGCGTCATCCGCGAGCCGTCCGCCGGTTTCCTGCGGAGCTACCAGCGTCTCGTCTTCACGCCCGGTCCGGCCCTGGCCGCGATGATGATCGTCACCATCGCCGCGATCATAACCCCGGACCGGGACCGCCGTGCGTCGCCGGGGAACCACAGCACCCGGCGCCGGGGAGGTCTGCGGGACCGGGCCGCCGAAGATCGACGGCTGCGGGCGGACATGGCCCTCCTCGTGGCGGCCGGGGCCGCCACGCTCATCGTCCCGGCCGCGACGGTGTGCTTCGACTACCGCTACCTGCTCCCCGTCCTCGTGCTCTTCCCGCCTGCCGCCGCGCTCGCGACCCGCCGCTTCGTACTGCTCAGTCGAGCCCCAACCGGGGTGCCTCGATCGCCGGGCAGGTGTCCATGACGACGTCCAGCCCGGCCTCGCCCGCACGCGCCGCGGCAGCCTCGTCCCGCACACCGAGCTGGAGCCAGACACCCTTCGCGCCGATCTTCACTGCCTCGTCGACGACCGGGCCGGCGAACTCCGACCGGACAAACAGGTCGACGACGTCGACGGGGAACGGGATCTCGCTCAACGTCGCGTATCCCTGCTCCCCCGCGACCGTAGGTGCCGAGGGGTGCACAGGTACAACACGCTTGCCGTGCCGTCGCAGGTAGTCCGCAATGCTGTAGGCGGTCCGGCGGGTGTCGTTGGACAGCCCCACCACCGCCCAGACCTCGGTATCGGTGAGCATGCGGCGAATGGTGTCGTCGTCTCCGAAGCGCATACCTGCATAACCGCCCATGCCACCCGGTTCATCCGGACCGCGGAAGGGCTTCTCGGCTCCCGGCAATGATGGCTACCGTTTCCCCGCATGGGGGCGAGAAGCGCGAGCCCCGGTGGAGGCGGGCGCATAGGATCTTCACGTGGAGAACGTGGAGCTTTCCCCGCTTCCGGCCGCCGGAGGACGGCTGGCCGGCGGGACGGGAGCCGGCGGTGAGTGACAAGCACGAGGTGACGCTGTCCGCCTCGGCCGAGCGGGACCTGTCGAAGCTGGCCGAGCTCACCCGCGGCGAGGTCCGCCGGTTCCTCGACGGTGCCCTGCGCGACGATCCGCGCAAGGCCGGCACTCCGATCCCCGGCGAGCAGGTCGGCATGCACGAGGCCAGCGGGCGGACCTGGCGGATCCTCTACCGGATCGACGCCAACACCTGTTCTGTGCGCGTCATGGTCGTCGCGCCGCGAGGAGCCCGCTCCCGGGTCGTGCCGACGATCGGCAACGCCCGCCCCGCCACCGGATGGCGCCGCGTCTGAACCTGTGGGAGCGGAGGCGGTCAGCGGTCACGAGACTCGTACGGTCAGTCAGGTAACGTTGACGCCGAAGTCCAGGGCGATCCCGCGCAACCCGGAGGCGTATCCCTGGCCGACGGCGCGGAACTTCCACTCCCCACCGTAGCGGTACAGCTCGCCGAAGATCATCGCCGTCTCCGTGGAGGCATCCTCGGTGAGGTCATAACGGGCCACCTCCGCGCCGTTCGTCGCGTCCGTCACCCGGATGAACGCGTTACGGATCTGGCCGAAGGCCTGCCGACGCGAGTCGGCATCGTAGATGGACACGGTGAACACGACCTTCGCCGCCTGCGGGGTCAGCGTCCGCAGGTCGACGTTGATCTGCTCGTCGTCACCGCCGCCGCCACCGACCAGGTTGTCACCCAGGTGCTTCACCGCACCGTCCGGACTCACCAGATTGTTGAAGAACACGAAATAGCCGTCGGAAAGGACCCGGCCGGCGTCATTCACAATGATCGCGCTGGCGTCGAGGTCGTAGGCGGCACCGGTGGTCTGCCGCACCTGCCACCCCAGGCCCACCGTCACCGCAGTGAGGTTGGGGACGACCTTGCTCAGCGAGACATTGCCGCCCTTGGACAGCGACACGGAGGTCATATCCTCACCCTAATACCAATTGGTCCCCGCCCTGCCGACCGGCGGGCCCTACGGCTCGATCAGGCGCCACCGGTCTGGTGTTCCCGGCTCGGAACGCGCCGCGCCGGTTGCCTCCAGCGTCGCGAGATACGACGTCGTGTCCATCACGGCGTTCTGCAGCGCCACCCCCCGCAGGTTCCGGAACGGCCGATGCCAGGTCACGTACCCGGCGACGTCCCAGACCCGCGAGGCACCCGCGCGCAGTCCCTCGACGACCTCGGACAGCCGGCCGGCGTGATGCGCGTCGAGCTCCGCGAGCCGGCGCTCCAGCCCGGTGAACCGGTGCTCGTGCGCCGGCAGCACCTCCTCGGCCGGCAGGCCCCGCAGCCGGGCCAGCGAGCGCAGGTAGTCGCCCAGCGGATCAGGAGCAGCCTCCTCCGGCGCGGGTACCCCGACCGCCGTCGAGGGCAGGACGTGGTCCCCGGAGAACAGCAGCCGGTTGGTCGGCTCCCAGAAGCAGAGGTGTCCCGGCGAATGGCCCGGTGTCCACAGTGCGGTGAGATCCCAGCCCGGGATGTCCGGCCGGTCGCCGTCCTCGATGAGGATGTCGGGTCGCGGCAGGCCCCGGGCCGGCTGCTGGTAGCCCGCCAGCAGGCGCTCGGTCATCTCGGCGGGCGCCCCAGCCCGGGTCATCAGCTCGGAGATCCGGTCAGCGTAACCATGTTCGAAGTGCCGGAGCATCGCCTCGTCCAGGGGATGCAACGAGACCCACGCCCCGGATGCCTCCCGGATCCGGGGCGCCAGGCCGTAGTGGTCCAGGTGCGCATGGGTCACCACGACGCCCTGCACGTCGGCCACCGACATCCTGATCATCGCCAGTCCGGCCTGCAACGCGTCGAACGCCTCGTCGAAGTCCCAGCCGGCGTCCATCAGGAACGGGCCCGTGGAAGTCTCGAAGACGTACACGAACACGTGCGCCGGTTTGGCCCAGGGCAGCGGGACGGGGATACTCCACAATCCCGGACGCACCTGCTCGACCGGCGGCGGGGGTCGACGCCACCGCGCGGCACCGTCCCGGCCGGCCCGCTCCACGGCCGGCTTCACGGCCGGCTGCGGCCCGGTCTGACGCGGCACACCGACATCCCCGAGAGCAGCGTCCACGACCTCACCCACCCGTTTTCTCCGGCGCCCGGCGGCGCGTGCATCGCGTACCGCGGCGCCCCGGGCCTGCAACACCCGTCTCTGGGCCTGCGCCACCCGTCTTTGGATGATGCCGCGCCCCTGATCGTTCCCCATCCGCGACGAATGGTCGTCGCGGTGATACCTTCACCACCCGACGAAACCTTGGCGCGTCCTGGCCAATCTGTCGTGCTATACCGTGCCGTCCGGTACCCCCCGAACCGGGCGGCACCATACTTTCCCACCGCCACCGCTGCCACCACCGCGCCGATCAGGAGGGGCAGGGCAGAACGGTGAGGGATCCCGGTGCCCGGGAACGCCGCCCGTCGAGATCGGTCACCGTAGCCGTGTAGGTGATCGCCCCGGCCACACGGGCCGGGCCCACCGGGCCGGACCACGTCGACCGGTTACCCGTCGCCCGGTCAAGGACCAGCGACACACTCGCCCTGCCTCCGTCGGGGAGGCTCACCACGAGCTCCACGGCGAAGATGCCGGTCGCGTCGACGACGGACACCGTCACCGTGGACACCGCTGCCGGGGACACCGCTGCCGGGGACACCGCTGCCGGGGACGCGGTCGCCGGGGAGGCGGTCGACCTGGCGGCCGGCGCGCAGCCGGACGGGTACAGCGTCGTCGGCGCCGCAACCATCGATACCACCTGTGGCGAGCCGTCGACCCTGGCGGTGACCCGCACGTCGCCCCCGCCGCCCCCCTCGCGGGGCCTGATCGGAACGGTCACGTCGATCGGTCCGGACGGTGCCGCCGCCCGGTCAAGAGTGATCACCAGGGGGACGACGGCCCCGGATCGATCCGCGACCGGCCGGGCATCACGATGAGCCAGGACGGGCTGGCGCCGATCATGACGTCGACCGGCGCCGTGCCCTCGCCACGCAGGTCAAGCCGCCAGACGGAGTCGACGTCACCCAGGTCGGCCCTGGTCGAGCTCAGGCCGAGGGCCGGGCCGGAGGGCCGCGGAGCGACCGGGACGGCCGGTGACCCAGGCGGCGGTCCGGTCCGCGGTCTCGCGGCGGTCGGGGCGACCCGCGGCGGAACCGACCCGAGGCCGGCACTCGGGGAGGCCACGGGCGCGGTGGGAAGGGCTGGACCGGCACCCGGCCGAGCAGTGACCGGGGCTGCCGCCGTCACGTCCGCCGGCCCGTCCTCGTCACCGGGCACGGGTGCCGGCGGTGCGACCGGCGCACCCGGCCTGCCTCCGGAGGAACCCGCACGATGGTCGCCGGCCATCCGCCCACGCACAACCACCAGACCCGCAACGATGACGACCAACGCAACCACTACAGCAATGATGCGTCCCCACCGGATCGGCAGGATCCGGCCTGAACGCCCCCAGGGAGAACGGTGACGTCCCGGCGATCCCGGGCCCCCCGCACCATCATGCGTCATCATGACGAGATTAAGCCGACGGATTCTCGCTAGGGGACCAATTCGCTCGTTTCCGTCACGAAGTACGCTGAGATCTCTCTCGACCCTCGGGCCGAGGCGGGATGCCCCGATTCTCCCCGTTACCCCCGTTGTCGCCGTTACTCCCGTTGTCGCCGGCCTCCCGGCTCTCCCCGGTCCGCCGGCTGCGGAGCCGGCCGGGCGGCCCGCCCCGCAGCCGGCGCCCCCACCAGACCCACCATGCCAACGTCTGGGTCACCAGCGCGAAGCCGAACAGCAGATCCTCGACCGGAGCGTGTGCGATCCGCGGGCCGAGGATCCGGCGGGGGTCGTAGACGACGACGCCGAACCCGGTGAGGATCCCGTTGGAGATCAACTGGAACAATGCGATGATCGCGTAGGAAGTCCAGAAAACCCGCCGGGTCAGCAGCCGGGTCCGCAGGACCCACAGGTCCATCGCGATCGCCAGCGCGACCCCGACGACCGCTAGGGCCGTGTAGCTCACGGCCGATCACCATCGGGAGTCCCACCGGAACGCGTCGCGCTCGGATGGGCGGGCTCGTCGCCGACGTCCCAGCCCCGCACCGCGCGCACGGCCTCCAGCGTCAGGATCGCGCACATCGGCACCACGACGAAGAACAGCAGCTCCTCCAGGGGAAGGCTCCCCGGAAGCAGGACCCCGGTGATGCGGCGCCGGTCGAAGCTCCAGTGCCCCGCGGAGACGGCGAACAGGTCCCAGGCAACGAAGATCACGATGACGGGGGCGAGGGTCAGCAGCAGCCGAACCGGCCGGGCGTACACCCGGGTGCCCAGAAACACCTCGAGCGGCGCCGTTCCGAGCAGGCATCCCGCCAGGACCGCGAGGTAGCTCAGATGGCGCATCGGTGGCTGGGGCGGAGGCTCGGACGGCGCATCGACAACTCTCAGACGGCTCTCAGACAGCGCGCAGACGCCGAGCGAGGGCAACGGCGCTCGCGGCCGGATCCTCGGCCCCGGTGAGGCCCCGCACGACCACCACGCGGCGCGCTCCCGTCGCGAGGATCTCATCCAGGGTATCCGGACCGACGCCGCCGGTGACGAACCACGGCTTCACGCCCGGGACGAACGGAGGAGCGTGCCGCGCGGCCAGCCGGGGCAGGCCCAGGCCGACCGGCGGCCGGCCCTCCTTGGTGGGCGTGGCGTGCACCGGCCCCACGCACACGTAGTCGACGTCGGGGTCGGCGAGCGCCGCGAGGAACTGGTCGAGATCGTGCGTCGACTGTCCGATCAGCACGTCCGGGCCCACCAGGCGCCGGGCGAACCGCGGCGGGATATCGCCCTGACCGGCGTGCAGGATGTCGACCCCGGCGAAGGCGGCGAGGTCGGCACGGTCATTCGCGCTGACCAGCACTCCCCTGGCGCCAGCGGCGGCCTGCACCCGCCGCAGCCCGCCGAGCTCCTCGTCCCATTCGAGCCCCTTCTCCCGGAGCTGGATCAGATCGACCCCGGGGGCCTCGGGCGTGCCGACCACGGCGCTCAGGAAGGCGTCGAACTCGGCCCGACGCGGCGTGCACAGGTACAGGCGGGCGTCGGCCAGCCGCCGCAACCGGTCCGCCCGGGCCGGCCCACCGGCGCGCGGCGACGATCCCTCAACCTCCGGCGACAGCACGCACGATCTCCAGGATGTCGCCGTCGGCGAGCCGGACGGCGGGCATCTCGGACGGCGTCAGCGCCACGCCATTGTGCTCGACCACCACCGAACCGGACGGCAGGCCCAGCTCGGCGAGCAGGTCGGGCAGCGGCTGGCCACTCGGGATGCCCCGCGGCGCACCATTGACGACGACCCGCGCCCGGGCGAGCGGCTCCAGGTGCGCACGCGGGTGCGAGTGCGAGTGCGAGTGCAGCGGACGATCGACCATTTTTCGACCCTACGGGAGCAGCGCCCGCCGTGCGGGCGGTGGGTACGGCCGGGACCGGGCCGGGGCTAGAAGGCCGACGCCTGGGCCCGCCGTTTGACCTCCTTGCCACGGTTCTCGATGAGTGCCTGCATGGGGGTGCCCGGCAGGCTCGGATCCTCCCGGAAGATCCAGTCGAGCGCCTCCTCATCGGTGAACCCCGCGTCGGCCAGCACCGTGAGCAATCCGGGCAGCCCCTTGACGACGGCGCCGTCCCGGATGAAATCGGCAGGCACCCGCAGGACGCCCCCCTCCCGCTGGGCCAGCAGCGTCCGGTCGCGCACCATCTGCCGGACACGGGTCACGGGAACCTGCAGCTGATCGGCGACGTCAGGCAGGGTCAGCCAGTCCATGGTCAAGAGTAAACACCCAAGTCTCGATGGCGTCGTACGGTGCCGGCGCGGCCGCGGACGTTGGCCGCGCCCCTCGGCGACCGGATGACCAGGCAGTTCCCGGCCGGGACAGTCCGGCCGGAACGGGTCAGAGCGGAGCCACCTGGGCGCCGCCCGCGGCCGCCGAGCGCACCGCCGCCTCCAGCACCGCGACCACCGGACGGGCGGTCTCCACGCCGTAGCCGGACAGCGGCCAGCCCGAGACGAGACAGTCCGCCAAGTCCCGGTGAAACATACTGCCCGAGGTGGGTGCCAGCGGGATGTGGCTGCGCACCCCGTCATGAGTGATCAGCATGAGCGACCCGGCCTCCGCCTCGAGCACCCCCGCCTCGAGCATCTCGGCCTCGGACCGGCGACCGGCGTGCCGTCCCAACCGCGGCACCAGCTTCCCCTCCCCGTCCCGGAAAGCCCCGCCGTCCCGGAAAGCCCCGCCGTCCCGGGAAGCCCCGCCGTCCAAGATCAGCGATCCGGTGGACCCGAGCACCTCGAACCGCGGGCGCCGGGCCACCGTCAGATCGGAGACCGTGACCTGCGCCTCGGCCCCGCTCGCGAAACGCAGCAGCAGCCGGCTGTGGTCAGCGTTGCTGACGTGGTGCCAGACCCGCTTGACGGTGGACGCACTGACCCATTCGACGGGCTCGTCGACGAGGGCGAGGATCTGGTCGACGCAGGCGCTGCCCCGGTCATGGAGCTGCCCACCACTGATCCGCTCGTCGTCGTGCCAGGTGCCGGCCGGCCGGCGGAACCCGCCCCGGTGGGCGTCCAGCCGCAGCGGCTCGCCGACGGCGCCGCGGTGCACGACGGCGCGGACCGCCCGGTAGCCCGGGTCGTCCCGACCCTCCGGATACACCGCGAGCACCAGGGACCGGGCCTCCGCGAGCTCCGCAAGCTGGTCGGCGTCCGGGGTCGACAGGCAGAGCGGGGCGTGCACGACGACGTGTTTGCCGGCCTCCAGCGCACGACCGGCCCATTCGAGCCGGGTGTGGGTCGGTGTGGCCACGATGACGACCCCGAGATCGGGATCGTTGACCAGGTCGTCCGGGTCGTCAACGCGGCGCGGCGGGCGACCCGCCGCGTGCGCCGGGAGCCGGCCGGCACCGCCGTCACAGAGGGCGGCGAGTTCCAGGCCCTCGGTCGCGTCCACCGCCGAGTGGTGCGTCCCGGTGGTGTCCGGGGTGCCCAGCAGCCCGACCCTGGCCGGCGCGGCGTCGAGCACGCCGAGGCAGTGCCGCAGCCAACGTCCCACAAGCCGGTGGTAGGCGGGATCGGCGAGCACGGCGGGACCGGTACCCAGGGTGAATATGCCGAGGCCCGTGGAGGGCCGCCAGGTGCAGACGGGATGCTCGCCCATCTCGTGCCGGACCAGGAGCAGCCGCTCCACGTCGTCGGCAATCTTGTCGGGGATGATCCAGCTCTCCCGGGGGCGGAAGTCCGCGGACCGGGCCATGACCGCGCCGCCCTGCGGCCCGACGGTCAACCGCAGGCCGTAGGGCGCGGTGGTCCGCCCCGGGATGAGACCGGACGCCTCGATGAGCGGACTTCCCGGCGGCAGCGCCCGCATGGTCGGCCCGGCGAGCAGGACCGGGACGGTCTGCCGGGCCCGGTCCAGCAACTCCTGCTCGACGTGGTCGAGCGGACGGTCGATGAGCACGAGAAGCGCGTCGGCCGACCGTGCCGAGGTCGGGCCGAGACCCGCTGCCCGCAAATGGTCGCCGAGCGCGTTCACACCGGCCAGGTTCGACACCAGGTGAATGCGAGGCAGGTCTCCGCACTCTAGTAC
>NZ_CDWRCL010000088.1:0-15184 GCF_977927575.1 Frankia sp. CcCS3 | reverse complement strand
GACGGTCGACCCCGACGCACGTGCATCGCCTGGCCCCATCGGACTGGCATTCGCACGGCAGAGGTGATGATCCGCGAGCCACACCAGCGCACCGGGTTCCCCGAGGGTCGGACGCTGCCCCTCGCCTCGGACACGGAGCCTGCGCGCGATAGCCCGAGGCCCGGTGGCGCGGCGTCGGCGCCTCATCCTGGCGTCGATCACGCAAGAAGCGACTCGGCGCGGCCCGGGTCCAGGATCATCACCACAGGAGTAATCGGCCGGCAATCAGGATGCTACACAATGCATGGATCACGCGCTGCGCGGCAAGAGACGCCTTTCCACGTACCGCCTTGCGCACCGCGGCGTCCTTCAGGACCGGCTTGGCGTTGTTGAATCCGAGCGTGTAGCCGACTCCGGGGATCGTGTACGACTGCAGCCGCACCGGCGCGCCTTTCAGCGCGGCCTCCTCCGCGCGGCCGATCCGGCCGATAGCGTTGACCTGTCCCGACCGCAGGCTGCCGGTCCCGTACTCCGGACTACGGGGAGGTCCCGCCGGGACCTCGGGTCGAGCCGGCGGCTACGACGTCGGGAAGTACGACGTCGGGAAGTACGTCAGGAGGACGGCTCGTACGCCCGGAGGAAGGTGTCCACCGCGGACCGGGACAGCCCGCGCATCTCCTCCGGAGGAAGGTCGCGGGTGCCCATCCGGCTCCGGGTCTCCACAGGGCCGACGAGCAGCGCGAGAAACTGCTCGGCGGCCTCGGCGGGGTCACAGCGGCGGAGCCCCCCGGTGAGAGACAACCGGGCGAACCGGTCGGCCAGCGCCTCACCGAGCTGGACGGACGTCCGCCCCTGGACGGTGTCGATCAGGTCGGGGAAGCGAGCGACCTGGCCGTAGGTCAGCCAGCGCAGCGCCCGGGAACGATGGCCGCAGCACACCTCGAGCATCCGCGCCGCGGTCTCCTCCAGGGCCGCTCGCAGGTCGTCCCCGGGATCGCGGAGCCGGTCGAGAGCGGCGAGGTTCTCCGCCAGCGCCGCCGCCGCCGCGGCCGCCATCGTCTGGCGGAACAGGTGCTCCTTGTCCTCCAGGTGGCTGTAGACCGTCGTCTTGGCGACGTTCGCCTCGTCGGCGATCTCCTTCACGCTCGTCTGCTCGTAACCCCGGCGCGCGAAGACGTCGAAGGCGGCATCGAGGATCGCCGCCCGTTTGTCGATGCGCCCACGCGACAACGCCCGCTCGACCGGCGGGGCCGCGCCGGCGAACGTAGCCCGGCTGGTCACCATGTTCGCCTGGTCACGAGATCCGGCTGGTCACCGTGTCGCCGGCCGACGGGCGCCTGCGGTGCGCTCATCGGTTCATCGTAACGTCGTCGGCGCGTCGTCCGCCGGGCCGGCGGGATCCGGTGGGATCCCGCCGGGATCCGGCGGAACGCCAGCCCGGTGACGCGGGCTCAGCGTGGTGCGGGGCGGCCGGGGCCCGGCGAGGCGCCCGTGGCGACCAGGCCGGCGGCCGGGGTGATGAGACGGTCCGCGATGAGCCACTGGCCCCCCCGCAGCGGTAGACGTCCTCGACGAGCCCGATGGTGGTCCAGTCCGCTGGCCGGGGCCGCCCTCCGAAGTCCCGGGTCGCGGCCCAGTGCCAGACGGTCGCGTAGCCCGTGAGCCGGGGCTGGCCGCCGCTCCAGTCGATGTCGGGGGGCGCGCTGGTGTGGGCGATCGTGGGCCCGGACAACCGATGGTGGCCGCCGGCGGCGAGCATGAAGCCGACGAACTCGTCACGGCTGGCGAAGCGCTGCGGTGGGCCGGGCATGATCCGGTACTCGATGCGCGCGTCGCGGGTGAAGCACTGCCGGCCGAGCAGCTCGAACTCACTGAGGTCGGTGAGGCGGAAGAAGCGGAAGTGCGTCCCGAGGATGGCCCGCTCCGCCTCGAGGCGGCCGAGCCGGTCAAGGGCGGTCGTCATGATGTTCGGCTCCGTCCCGTCACAGCGCGATCGGCGGCGAGCCGGTGGCGACCAGCCCCGCGACCGGGGTCACCCGGCGCCGGGCTATGAGCCAGCGGCCGCCCTCCTGGCGGTAGGCGTCCTCGACCAGGCCGACCGCGGTCCAGTCCGCGGGACGCAGCTCGCCCAGCCGGGCGTTGGCGGTGAACCAGTGCCAGTCCGTGGTGTAGGCGGACAGCCGCGGCTCGCCGTTGTCGTCCCAGTCGACGACGGTGAGGCCGGGAACGTGCGCGACCATCTCGGTCCGTGCCGCGAACTCGGTGAGCAGGTAGCGCGTGATCTCGTCCCGGCCGCGCAGCCGGCGCGGGCCCGGCAGGTGGTGGTCGAGCTCGGCGTCCGGGGTGAGGCACTCCGCCGCGACACGCTCGTACTGCCGGGTGCCCAGGAGCCGGAAGAACCGCGTGAAGGTCCGCAGGATCTCCCGTTCGGCGTCCAGCCGCGCGAGCCGGGCGTCCGTGTCGTCGGACGCGATCAGGTCGGGAAGTGTCACGTTCGGTGGCCTTTCGGTGTCAACGTTCTGCCGGACATGCTCAGCCGACCTCCATCGGCAGGTCGGCCCGCGCGGCCCACTCGATGATCGAGCCGTCGTAGACGGATCGCCGTCACGCACGCCCGGCCTCACACACGCTCGGCCCCGCCGACCGCCAGCACCCGGGAGCCGAGCCGGTCCGACAGCCGCCCGGCCAGTGGCATGACCAGCGCCGAGCCGAGCCCGAACGGCGCCAGCAGCAGGGCGGCCGCCACGACGCTGGCGCCGAACGCGGGGCGGTCGAACAGGCGCAGGTCGATCAGCGGTGGCGTGCCACGGGGGCGAAGGACGTGCGCGGCGTAGCCGCCGAGCAGAGCCACGGCGATCATGCGGCGCAGTACGGGATCGAGCCGGTCCTGGGGCACCCGCGCCATCAGGCCTCTCCACTCGGTCGGATTCCATAGACAGAGATACGACCTCCGAGGTCGGCAAAAACATATCATGAAGTCCTGGAGGCCGAACTTATGAGTATGGAACACACGACTCATGGGATTAGCTGGTTCTCGGCCGCGGCGCTCACCAGCTCACGGGCAGCGACCTCACTCCGAAGACCAGCGCGTCCGGCCGGTACTCGATCTCCTCGAATTCGACGTCTGGAGGTGGGTGAGCCGCCGCCGGTCCAGGCGTTGGCGGCCAGCGCGCAGATCGTTCGCACCTTCGTGGAGGACTACCACGAGCAGGTGGAGGAGCGGTATGTCTTTCCCTCTGGAGCAAGCCGGCCGTCTGACGGCTTCGCCGACGTCGTCGCCCAGGTCGCCGCGGCCGAAAAGAAGCTCGGCATCTACGAGCTGTCCCAGTTCACCCCGCGCGGATAGCCCGCCATCACGGTCACCGTGACCGGTCGTCTGCCTCGGGGCAGCTCACCGGAGCAGGAGAAGGGAGGCAAAGATGCCGGACGTCGTCAGGGCGCTCAAGGCGGACGGGCCGGCGGAGACGATTCTGATCCGGCTGCTCGTCGGCGCGGTGTTTGTGCCCGAGGGCATCCAGAAGTTCCTGTTCCCGGACAAGCTCGGCCCGGGCCGCTTCGACAAGATCGGTATTCCGGCGCCCGGGTTCTTCGCCTACTTCGACGGAACCATCGAGATCGTCTGTGGCTGTCTGCTGTTGGCCGGCCTGCTTACCCGGCTGGCATGCCTGCCGCTGCTGGTCGACATCTGCCTCGCGATCGTCCTGACCAAGCTACGCGAGCTGCAACCGGCCGGTTTCCTCGGCGTGTCAGGTTTCTGGGGGATGGCGCACGACGCCCGCACCGACTGGTCGATGCTCCTCGGCCTGCTCTTCCTCCTGATCGGCGGACCGGGACGGTATTCCCTCGACGCCCTGCTCGCTCGCCACCTCACCAGCCGCCGTCCAGCCTCGCCGTGAGGCGTTTCGGTGTCCGGTAACCGCGGACCAGCCGGGCTGCGCTGACTGGTCCGCGGGGCGGTGGCGGACCCGGTCAGCGGGCGGGTGGTGGGGGCAGTGCGGTGTCGGGTAGCAGGGTAGCGATGAGGACATGGACGTCGGTGCGGCTGTGCAGCGCGCTATCTGCGTAGTAACGGGTCAGCGCGGCGGCCTGGTCAGGCACGGTGCACAGCACCAGCGCGACCACTGCCGCGTCGAACGCCGCGCTGAGGCGCGGGTAGACCCGGGCGAAGATGGGGTGAGACACGGCGGGCACGGTTCCTCCTGAAGGGCGGGCAGGGTGAGGGTGCCCGCGCGGGCCGCCGGCCACGGCGGCTGCTGCGGCGGCTGCGGCTGCTGGCGGACGTTGTCCGGTCAGCGCGGCCCCGGCCCGGACCGCGCCTCGTCGCAGTCAGTGTGCTGTCTCTCGTTGTGCTGTCTGTCGTCGCGGCTGGGCAGCGGGGGTATGCGTCTCATACATCCGGACGGCGACTACGAGGCCGGACGCCGCGGTGAGGGCGGTGACGGTCCAGATCGCGGCGGGGATGCCGGCGAGGTCGGCGATCGCTCCGGCGAGCAGCGCCCCGATGGCGAAGCCGCTGTCGCGCCAGAGGCGTGTAGACGCCGACGGCGCGGGCGCGCCAGGCGGGGTGGGCGACGTCGCCGACGGCGGCCAGCAGGGTGGGGTAGACCATAGCGGTGCCGGCGCCGAGCAGGACGGCGGCCACCGCCCAGACGGTGAAGCTATGTCCGGCGGCGACCACGGCAAGTGCGCAGGCTTGGATGCCCATGCCCGCGATGATGAGTCGTTTGCGGCCGATGCGGTCCGACAGCGCGCCGGTGGCGAGTTGCCCGACTCCCCAGACGGCGGGGTAGAGGGCGGCGAGGATGCCGATGCGGGTCAGTGACAGCCCGGCGGTGGTGAACAGGATGGGGAACAGGCCCCAGGCGAGGCCGTCGTTGAGGTTGTTGACCATTCCGGCCTGGCTGACCGCGGACAGCGCAGGTTCGGTGAAGCTGGTCTGGGTGAAGATCCGCCGGGGGTGAGCCCGCCGTGGAGGTGGTCGTGCATCCCGTCCGGGCGGGCGCGGTGGCCGGCGGCTTCAGCGCGGGCGTGTCCCTGGGTCTCGCGGACGGCGAGGGTGGACAGGCCCAGGCCGAGGGCAGCGTAGACGATCCCGACCAGGAACGGGGCGGGGCGCAGCCCGTGGTGGGCTGCCAGGTAGCCGGTGGCCAGGGCGGTAACCGCGACGGCGAGGTAACCGGCGGCCTCGTTGAATCCCATCGCCAGCCCGCGCCGCGCCGGCCCGACCAGGTCGATCTTCATGATGACGGTCGTGGACCAGGTCAGCCCCTGGCTTACCCCGAGCAGCACGTTCGCCGCAACCACCCAGCCCCAGGTGGGCGCCCAGATCAGCAGCAGCGGCACGGGCGCGGCGACCACCCAGCCGGTCACCAGGACCGGTTTGCGGCCGTACCGGTCCGACAGCGCGCCGGCCAGGTAGTTGGTGGCGGCCTTCGTGACTCCGAACGCGACGATGTAGGTCAGCGCGGCGGTGTAGGCGGTCAGGCCGAAGGTGTTCTCAGCGAGCAGGGGCAGGACGGTGCGTTCCTGGCCGAGCATCCCGCCGACGAGGACGCCGAGGTCGCGGCGGCCGGCGCGCAGGAGGAGGCTGGCGGCGCCCATGGCGCGTTCCCCGTGCCCGCACATCACGACCGTCGGCCCCGCAGGCAGGATGGCGGGCAGATCATCCACTCTGGCTGGCAGGTCGCCGAGCTCGACGTGGATGGCGCCGGGCAGGTGCCCGGCGGTGAACTCTGCGTGCTGGCGGCTGTCGAGGACGTGCGCTGTGCCGAGCCGACCGGGCTGGACCAGGGGGATGGTGGCGGTCGGGTGGCCGGCCGCCGTCCATGCGTTGAGGCCGCCGCCGAGCTCACCGGCCAGATTGTCGTAGCCGATCTTCAGCGCCTGCCAGAGGATCTCTGCCGGGTCCTGGTCGGCGTTGCGGATGACGATGATCGGCCGGTCGTGCGGCGCAAGCCAGCCCAGCCGACTGGCGAACGCCGGCCGCAGCGGGATCGACAGTGCTCCGGGGATGTGACCGGCTGCGACGTCGGGCAGCGGGCGCACGTCGAGTAGTTCGGCTCCTTCACCCAGCAGCGCCCGGACCTGGGACACGTCCAGGCAGGCCAGCGCAGGCGGCGCGTCGAGAACGGCGGGGCCACGGCGGTTGGCATCGCCGAGGCGCAGGAAGTAGGGCGGGAAGCTACCGAGCGAGCCCAGCAACGCGGCGACGAACGCGTCCTCGCTGCCGGCGTGCAGCAGCGGGTTGGTGGCCTTCTCCCGGCCGATTGTCGTGGTCCGCTCCGCGCCCGGCGGCGCGGAGCAGAACGATCCGGCGCCATGGGTGGGCCACACCGCGACGTCGTCGCCGAGGTCCAGCAGTCGCTGCAACGAGGCGTACTGGGCGCGGGCGAGCGCCTCGGTCCGGTCCGGCGCGACCAGGTCGGTGCGGGCCGCCGCCCCCACCAGCAGCGACCCGCCGGTGAACACTCCGAGCGACCTGTCGCCGTCGAACAGGACGAACGCCAGATGCTCCGCCGTGTGACCCGGTGTGGCCACCGCATGCAGCCGCAGCCCACCGAGGTCGACGTCGTCGGCGTCCCGCAGCCCGATGTGGGGGAACGTGCGGTTGCCGGCGGCTGAGGCCAGGATGCGGGCCCCGTCGTCGGCGGCGAGCTGGCGGGCGCCGGACAGGAAGTCGGCGTGCAGGTGCGTGTCGGCGACGAACGCGACACGCAGCCCGCGGGCGTCGGCGGCGGCCCGCAGCGTGCGCAGGTCCCGGCTCGGGTCCACCACCAGCGCCCGGCCGTCACCCAGTTCGACCAGGTAGGTCGAATTCCCCAGCCCCTCGTCGACGAGGGGAACCAGCCCTGCCCCGACCTCGATCGCTGCCATGCCGACCTCCCGAGCAGCTCCGCGGCAGCATGCCGCCACCCCGGTTATACAGTAATCCAGAGATTACTGGAATATAGTCCGTGGGAGTCCGCTGTGGGTGATCGGGACCGCAAAGCCGCGCTCTACGAGCAGTTCGCCCGGGTGGGTAAGGCACTGGCCAGCGGCAAGCGGCTGGAGCTACTCGACCTGCTCGCCCAGGGCGAACGCAGCGTCGACGCCCTCGCCCGCGCCGCCGGCCTCGGCCTGACCACCGCTTCAGCGCACCTTCAGACGCTGCGCCAAGCGGGCCTGGTCACCACCCGCCGTGACGGCACCCGCATCCACTACTCACTGGCCGGCGACGACGTCGCCGCCCTCTACACCCACCTGCGCTCGGTCGCCCACGCCCACCTCGCCGACGTGGACGCGGCCCGCATCGCCTACCTCGGCATGACGGGCGCGGCCGACGGCGGCGAACCGGTACAGGAGGTCACCCGCGACGACCTGCTCGAACAGGTACGCACAGGCCGGACCGTCGTCCTCGACGTCCGCCCGACCGAGGAGTACCTCCAGGGCCACATTCCCGGCGCGCTGGGCATCCCGCTGGAGGAGCTGACCGACCGGCTCGACGAGATCCCCGCCGACGCGGCGATCGTGGCCTACTGCCGTGGCGCGTACTGCGTGCTAGCCCACGACGCCGTCCGCTTCCTGCACGCCCAGAGACGCACCGCGGCACGCTTGGCCGACGGCATGCTGGAATGGCGCCTCGCCGGCCTCCCCGTCCAGACGGCCGCAGCATAGAACCCGGCGAAGTGTCCCTCCGCGCCGCGCTCTGAATGCGACAAGCCTGGGGTGACTCGGGATCGGGGAAGAGCCCGGCGCGCTGACCTACCGGGACTGCCGTCCCCACGGCTTGTCCGCCTGGCCCCTCCTCCCGGTCCCCGGCGACGGCGCGATGGTGGCGTGCGATGAACGCCGGGGTGGACGCGACGTAGGCCGACCAGCGGTCACCGAACCCGCGGCGACCTCTCGGTCCTCGCCCCAGGCCCTGCGTGGATGGTCAGTGCGTCGTCGGCTCGGCGCAGAGCTGACCATGCTGGGCAATTGGGCACACGGCGGTGAGCGGATTGACCCGGCGACGTCGGATCATCCAGCACCTGCGCTCCAGCGCGACTCGCCGCACTCTGGAAGCGGGAGGGAGCGCGGCGTGGGGACCGATTCGGGCCGTCCCGTCCGCTCGCTCCGGGAGGTGACAGTGATGATGTACTGGTACGACGGCCATGGAATAAGCGGCTGGGGCTGGTTTGCGATGTCCCTGGGCATGCTGCTGTTCTGGGCTGTGCTCATCATCGGGGCGGTGCTGGTGGTACGGGCGCTGACCCACGCCGGCGATCGCGGCCGTCCCCCGATGTGGCCACCCGCCGCGCCTCCGGCCGCCGATGGGCCCGCCGGACCGTCTCCCGAGCAGGTCTTGGCCGACCGCTTCGCCCGCGGGGAGATCGACGAGCAGGAGTACCGCGCCCGTCTGGCCGCGCTCCGCGAGACGGCCGACCGCCTCGTCAAACACTGACGGCCGACCGAGGCCTCGACCGACTGCGGCACGCTCACCCCGAGCATGGGCGGCGCGCCAGCCGACCAGCGGCGCTGGCCCATGGCCTCGCATCCGCGCGCCGCGTCGGTTCAGCGGGCCATGGGTGGTCCCCACCGAACCGACGCGGGAGGCGGTCAGGTGACGTAGGACAGGATGCATGAGCGACGACGACCACGGGCACGGGCACGGTGGCTCGGGTGGGCACGGCGGGCATGCGCACGGCCCGGCCGCCGACGCCGACCGCACCTTGCGGCCCGCCCGCTCCTTCACGACCACTCATCGACAGGGGCGGGGCCGGGGAGCAAGGCAGGGACCGGACGAATCTGGCCGGCGTGCTCGCAGCGACAGGACGCAACTCTCGCGCCGCTCCCGGCTCCAGACTTAGTTACGCGCTCACCACGCAAGATCAAACGGGCTCACAACCCGACCCCGCCGAGATCATTTCACGCCGTCGCGACGTCCACAGGCCCGGCTGACTTGGTTGAAGGCCCTGAAATCACCGTCCGGCCGGTCGCCACACGTGCCACGAACAGGGACGATGCTCGGTGATCGTGCCGACCGGAACATCGTCTACCGAGGAGAACAAGCGTTCCGAACGCCTGGCGGTCCGGGCACTTCCGGGCCCCCTGGTGACCGTGATCGTTGGGCATCGTGGTCGTGTCGACCTTCCTATTCCGCCTCGGAATGTGCTTGTGCTCAGGCTGCGGCCGCGCCGAGGAGGGGCTGGCGGCCAGTACGTCCACACCCAGGGCGATGTGCCCGTGGTCAGTACGGCTGGTCGGGTTGGCTGGCGACGAGCGGGAATTCTGCCTTGAGGAGCATTGTCAGTTGCTCCTGGAGCTCGCGCAGCGCGGTCGTGGCGATTCGCCACACAATTGACCAGTCGACGTCGAAGTAGGTGTGAACGGCGATGTTGCGGAAGCCTGTGACGGACCGCCACGGCACGTCCGGCCAGCGCGCGCGGATCTCGGGCGGCACTCGCCCGGCCGCCTCGCCGATCACCAGAAGCTTCTACAGAACGGCGCTCTGGATCAGGTCGCTCGCCAGGAACGCGGTCTCGTCGACGTCCCGGACGAACGCCGTCGCGGCGACCGCAGCTTCGATCATGTCGACGAGGTACAGCTCATCACGCCGCATAGAGGACCCGAGCCTCCGCGAGCACCCGATCGCGGATGACCCATTTCAGCCGAGACTTGGGAACCAGGTCGACGCAACGACCGACGATCTTCTCAAGCTCGTCCCGGAGATCGACGATCTCGAAGCCAAGCGTCGAGTCGGGCGCCAGCACGTACAGCAGGTCGACGTCCGAGGAGTCGGTGTCGTCGCCGCGAGCCGCCGAGCCGAAGACGGACAGCTCGGCGACGCCGTAGCGCCGGCACACCTCGGCGATCCGGCTGTCACGAAGGTCGACGGTCACCTGGCCATTATCGCCTCCAGACAGCCACGACCGCACGACTCGGGTACCGCCTCACGCGCGACGCCCACCGGCGTCCTGCGTGCCGCGCGAACCACCACCCAGCCGCGACCCGAAGCGTCGCGAAGCAGTCCGACGCACGAGGTGCATCTGGTCATGCGTCCAGTCGCCGGCGCCGCCGAGTTGCCCGATCCACTCCGCGGACAGCTTGCCGCGAGATTCACACCCAGAGTCCAAGCATGGGGGCATAGTCGCGGCGGCGGCTCGGTTGGGTGAGGACCTCGACGCTGTCGATGGCCTGGTCGATCGCGCCGGGGAGATGGCCGAACGGGCCGTCGGGTCGGTGTCCGAGCCGGGTGAGGAGGGCTCGCAGCTACGGATCGCTGATCGCATCGGTCAGCGCACGGGTGAGGCGCCCGGCGCCGAGTACCCGGATGTCCCGGGAATGAAAGCGGCGCGGCGCGGGGTCGACAGGCTCGGCCAGACCAAGCCGGTTCGTGGCGTCGGCGAGGTGACTGGCCGTGGCGCACAACGCTGCTTCGCGTTCCCGCCACCGCGTCGCGTCGAGCGCGTGGCGCAGGTGCCGACCGACCTGGTCCGCGAGGGTCAACTGCGCGAACGCGGTCATCAGCCACTTGCTGTACGGGGCCCAGCGGCGTTCGAGGAGGAATCCGATCCGGGCAAGGTCGCGGGCGACGCGGGCGGTGAGTATGCGTGAGCCGAGGTCGCCGCCGCGGCCACCTGCGCGGCCGATGAACGGTTCTTCCTACTGATGGTGCGGCCGGCCGTCGTGTCGGTGTCGCTGTCGGGATAGACAACCGGGAAACCGCCGAACCCGGCCGGCAGCCTCTCCAGGGCGACGTCGAGCGGCGTGGTGTCGAGACCTGGCGGGACGAAGAGCTGGACGCGGGGGCCAAAGTCGTGGTCCGTGGAGACCTCGTCGTCGAAGCCGAGCACCTCGGAACCCTCACCGAGCAACGCGGCAGCGTGGGGCACCCCCGCGGCCAGCGGCCGAACCGCCTGTTCGTAGAACCGCCGGGAAAGATCGCGACCGGACACGGCTCTGAGTTACTCCTCAATGCTTCCTGTCATGAACCAGGCGACGTCCCATGCTCCCTGCCGCTGCCACGTCGGCGCACCAGGTCTTCGCCCGCCGCCGGGCCGGCCGGGCCAGCGGCTCTGACGCGCTTGCGGCGGCGATGGTTGGCGACAGCCGGCTGATCTTCAAGCGTTGAGGCGGATGTGGCGTAGCTGGACGGCGAGTTGGCGTCCATGTCGCACGAGTCGCCCTGACGTGTCAGGGCCGAGCGTGAACCCGGCGTGGCTTGCGATGTCATCCGCCACGGCGGAGATCGACAGGGTGTCGGTGCCGAGATGGCGGGCGAACTCGGGGGCTTGCAGGACGTCGAGGGCGTGGTCGAGCTGGCGGGCACTGTAACTACGGGATGTCTCACCGCGTCGGTGGATGCGGCGGATCATTGTCGTGCGGTCGACGAGGAGCGTGACATGAGCGACGCGGTGTCCGGCGGCGCGGGTCGAGGCCGTCAGTTCGGCGAGCAGGTCGGAATCGAGGATGGTCATCGGCGCGATCACCGGGTTCTCGGGACCTTGGAGAGCAAGGCGGAGCATCTCGCTGACCGCTTGGCGCCACAGGGGGACGTCGCGGAAGTCCCTGCGGCGGGGCTTTGGGAGCATCCGACGCATCGCGAAGCCGAGGTGCTCAGGGTCGCTGATGAAGCTTCCGGGCAGTCTGCGGTGCAGGTTGTGAGCGACCTGGGTTTTCCCGACGGCGTTCGGACCATTGATCCAGATGAGGGTCGGCACCGGCCGAAGATATAGTCAGGTTCAGCCAGACCAGCATCGCCCACCACACACCACGACCGATGCCCGCGGTTGACGAACGGCCCCGGGGTCCGACCAGCCTGTGTGGCCCTCATGCGGTGGCGGTCTCCACGCACCGCCGCACGAACAGGCCGCCGATCCCCAAGACGTCGTCGAGCAGTCGCCGCACACGCTCGGTCTCGTCGGCGGTGCAGTCGATCAGGACCTTGACCTCCACGTCACGGCGCCGACGGCGCTGCCACGGAAGACGTCCATACCGCCGCCGTCCGCGGCCACGGTCGTGAACGGCGTCTGGACGTGACCGTCCCCCTTCGTCCCCGTCCAGGCCGTCGGCGAACAGGTTGCCCTGTACGTTCTTGGTGATGACCCAGCGACTACCGATAACAACCACGGATGTCATCCGAAGTCGCCGCTGCCCAGCACCTCGGCGAGGCGGAGGCGGTTCGCATGGCCGCAACGTGGTCGTCCAGGCGGGGCTCGAACCAGCTGTTGAGGTCCTGACCAGCACCGTTCCACATCGCTGGATCTCAAGCGATAGATCGCAAACCGCATTCGCCCAGGCCAGAGGCATGATCAAAAAATGCGTGGGGCGGGTGGGGCTCGAACCCACGACCGACGGATTATGAGGGACTTCCGGAAACCTCGCCGACCTCGGCGGATGCCGCGTGACCTGCGCGGATGGCTTGCGGCATCTGCCGTCGTCTTCGGCGGTATCTCACCATCCTGCGGACTGGCTGCGGACTGGCCGGGGCGGCCACGGCGGCTCCTCGTGCCTCCCATTTCTTCGTCCCGTTCCCCGGACAGCGCCTTCGCCTGTGCGGGACGCCGGTCGGGTCAAGGGTGGCGCAGCCAGTCCGAAGGACCGCCCGAAGGGCGCCCTTGACGCGGCCGGTGCCCCGTCAGATCATCGGGCGCCCAGCCGGGGAAGGGCGCCCTGAGGTAAGAGGCGAGTGTGGTGTGACCGCTGGCTCTGGCGGGCTCTTTCTTCAAACGAGCACAATCGCAGCGCGCCGGGCCGACCCTGGAATCGAAATGCTTCTTTCGCCTGCCCGACGTTTAGACTTCGCCTTGCCAGCATAGTCGAGTTCTCCCGAGCCTACTGAGAGATACCGATCAACAGATCTGTTGGCGTACCGCTCGACCTGCCCCTGGCAAAGGATCCCGACGGTGAACCGGCCTAGCGCATCCAGTCGGTTACTATCGGCAGCAACCATCCTCGCCTCGTCCATGTGGCTGTATCATTGCCTGCGACGCAGCGTAACGAACCGCACAGGTGGATCTCGACCTAAGGATGGTAGATCAGAGCATCCCACAGGTAGGGCACAATATGCTATCCGAGGTAGACGATTAAGAATTGGCGGCCATTGATGGATGAGAACGAATCGAATCATACGGTCGGTAGCATCGACACCGCACTGGGTAGCTGGCGTCTCCGACGTGGATTGAGTGCTCGCGATGTGGCATGGAAGCTAGGTATATCGCTAGCGGCACTCACGCGGATAGAAACGGGAGCCATCCGGCCTACACCCGCACAACAATCCGCTATCAAGACTCTAATAGAGGGCCGTGCGGGTGAAAAAATAATTTTCTCATCGCACGTCCCAGGTGCTATCCATAGCCCATCACTCTTTGATGTATCAGATAGCGATGAGCCAAAATCCCCGCTGCCGACCGATCCTCTAAATGATATTCTCGATCGAATTACGAAGCAACGAATTTTTCTGTCTACGAATGCCGTATCAATTGGCGATCTGCTTGCCGATCACCAAATTTCCGCGCCAACGTCGAGTCAACCACCCAGCGGCGCGGTTTCTGCAGGAAAAAATACTTATACCTACGACGCTCATACCTACCATACAAAAGTTCCCCCCCAAGGCATCGCGGAACTCTTGCGCCACTATCTGCCCGAAGGTGGATTGGTACTGGATCTATTCGCGGGAAGCGGGATGACGGGAGTTGCCGCTAACGCGCTCGGCTACGATAGCATCCTAAATGAGCTTTCGCCGGCGGCGTGTTTTATCGCGAGCCGCTTTGTCTCAAAGATCGATCCGAGAGTTTTTAGAGAAGCAACGACCTCGGTACTCCAAGACCTAAAAGGTCTCCGAGAAAAACTTTACACTACCTATTGCCGAGAATGCAGGAAATCCACAGAGCTTCTTTACACGGTCTGGTCATACCGTGTAATCTGCCCGGAGTGCACCCATGAGTTTAACCTGTGGGATGCTTGCCGGAGGTACGGAAAGACTGTCCGTGAGCATAAAATTCTCTCCGAATTTGATTGCCCAAGCTGCTCCACGACGCTGAAGAAGCGGACCCTGAAACGCACTATTGCTGAGCCCGTCGACATTGCCTACAAATGTTGTGGATCCCGTCAGCGGGAGGCTACGGCGCCTCCTGATGACTTTGATATAAATTTGATTTTCTCCCTTGAGGACAGCACTGCTCCTGCGACTGGCTACTACCCTAATCTGAAACTTCCTGATGGGGTTAATCTTGCGCAACCACGAAAGCACGGCCTCGACACGATAGATAAATTCTATACGCATCGTGCGCTCGTTGGTCTGAGTCACATCTGGCGAAACATACACAGAATTGAAGACGCCCAGGTTGCCGGCCAGGTCGCATTCGTATTTACTTCCCTCTACCGCCGTGTAACTCGACTGAGCGAATTTCGATTCTGGGGTGGAAGCGGCAATACGGCTCGCTTGAATGTTCCGTTCATATTCGAGGAGTCGAACATTTTCCTCAGTTTTGAGCGGAAAGCCCGCACGATCGAAGACCATCTCCGCACAACGGCTCAACATTTCACGGGTCAAACGGCGGTTATCGAGCAATCAGCTACGAGTCTCGACTACTTGCCCGACAACTCGGTCGATTTGATTTTCACCGATCCCCCGTTTGGTGCAAATATTAATTACAGCGAAATGAACTTCCTCTGGGAATCATGGCTCGGCCGATTTACAAATCCGTCGAAAGAAGCGATTGTCAACCGAGTGCAAGGAAAGACCCTCGAAGACTATGAGAAGCTGATGCTCGCGAGTCTTTCTGAGGCGTACAGAGTTCTTCGGCCTGAACACTGGATGCTTCTTGTATTCATGAATTCATCTGCTAGCGTATGGGGGGCACTTCGATCGGCAATTGAGACAGCGGGATTTATCGTGGTGACAGCGGATGTGTTCGATAAGCAGCATGGCACATTCAAACACTTCGTCAGCGAAAACACTCCCGGTTCCGATATAATTTTGCACTGCCTAAAGCCAAGTGGCTCCCAGGGGCGACTTATTAACAATCGCGATCTAGAATTGCATGAGTTCCTTGAGCTTGTTAATTTCGACAAATACCTCCAACCTTACCTTCATGTTGATCGCGCGACAGAGTACGATCTTCGGCGCATCTACAGCGAGTGGATTGCGCACGCATTGACGCACGGGGGGGCACTTCTCGACTTCTCGCAATTCCGGGATAGCGTGGACAGAATAAGAAATTCCCGGAGCCTAGTACTCCAG
>NZ_CDWRCL010000087.1:0-15198 GCF_977927575.1 Frankia sp. CcCS3 | reverse complement strand
CGGCCTCCGCGCGGTTCTCGCCCACCACATCCTGTTCGCCTGGAACCGTCTCGGCATCCCCGCCTCCGACCAGGCGCAGCTCGCCCACACCGCCGCCGACATCATCTTCGATGACCTCGGCCCGATCCCTGACGAACGGTGACCACGATGACCACCCGCACCCCCGAGCAGCTCCGCGACAACCTGGTCGCCGACATCCATCGCTGGGGCACGTTCCGAACCGCCCAGGTCGAAGCCGCGTTCCGCACGGTCCCGCGGCACCTGTTTCTGCCCGACGTCGACCTGGAAACCGCCTACGCCCCACAGGTCGTCGTCACCCGCCGTGCCCCGACGGCACTGCGCTGTCCTCGGCCTCCCAGCCCAGCCTCGTCGCCGCCATGCTCGAACAGGCCGACGTCCAACCCGGCCACCGCGTCCTAGAGATCGGCACCGCCACCGGCATCAACGCCGCGCTCCTGGCCGAGCTCACCGGCCCGACCGGCCAGGTGACCACCATCGAGATCGACGAGGAACTCGCCGCAGGCGCGCGCACCGCGCTGACCACAGCCGGCTATGAGCGCGTGGACGTCGTCCATGGGGATGGTGCGGCGGGCCACCTGGGCGGGGCGTCCTACGATCGGATCGTGATCACGGCCGGGGCCTGGGACCTGGCCAAGGGCTGGTGGGACCAGCTCGCCCCCGCTGGCCGCATCATCGTCCCCTTGCGTCTGCACGGAAGCGGCCTCGCCCGCTCCCTCCCGCTCGACGCGGTCGGGCCGGGCCGGCTGGTCAGCCGCTCGGCGCTCGTCTGCGGCTTCGTCCCCCTACGCGGCACCGACGCCCACACCGGCCACGCCCTCACCCTCGCGGACGGCGTCGCTCTGCGCGTCGACGACCACGACCCCGCCGACGAGACCGCGCTGCGCGCCGCGGCGGCCAGCCCACCCCACAGCCTGTGGACCGGGTTGACGATCCACGACGACGAACCGACCGCGCACCTCGACCTGTGGCTCGTCACCGCCGGCGCCCGGTTCAGCCGCCTCGCCGTCGACACCACCGTCCGCCCTGACAGCCCGCTCGCCCCGACGCGACGCTGGGCCGGAGCCACCATCCACGACGGCACCACCATCGCCTACATCACCCTGCGCCCCCTCGCACCCGACACCGACGAACTCGGCGTCACCGCCCACGGCCCCCACGCGGCCACCCTCGCCGCGCACCTCACCGACCTGCTGCACCAGTCGCGCAAAGATGGCCTCGCCGAACCTGTCGTCACCGCCCATTCCGCGGACACCCCGGACGACCAGACCGTCGCCGGACACCGCATCGACCGGCCGAACAGCCGACTCACCGTCCGCTGGCAGCCCTGAAGACGAGGCACCACCCGATGGCCCTCACCACGTCGACGGATGCGGCACCCACGGCGTTCGCCCTCGTCGCCCCACGGTTTCCCCTCGTCCCCCGTGACCGGCCATTCTGCCCAGCCCTCGACGCCCGGATCGCCCACGTCGCCGCCCTCGCCGCCCAAGCCGCCGAGGGCGGCGACAACGCACTGCTGCGCGCCGCCGAAGCACACAACCTCGCAGCGCTGATCGCCAGCGACTGCGGACTACCTGACCTCGCCCACCGCCTCTGCTGGCGCCAATCGACACGCTTTCGTTCCACCGCCCTCTCGACGGGGCAACGGCGAAACTCGCCCTCCAACCCTTGATCAACCTCGCTCGTCTGCGGCTACGCACCGGTGACGGTCTCGGCGCCTACCGCCTCCTCGCCGCGCTCTACGGCACCGTCGCAGCGAAAGCCGAGGCCACTCTCGATGGCCGAACCTTCGCGTTCAACGACCTCGTCACCGCCGCTGACCATCCCCAAGTCGTCAGCTGGCTGTGGACCGTCCTGCTCGCCGACGGAACACGCGCCCTGACCCGCACCGGCCGCTGGGCCGAAGCCCTCGACCACCTTCACCGCCACAAAGGCCTCGGGCGACGTCTCCTCGACGGCCGCCAGACCGCGATCCTCGCCCACCACGCTCGTCAAGACCATCACGCCGCCGAGCAGATCCTCGCCTCCACGACGATCATCCAGCCCTGGGAACAGGCCGTCGCCACCTGCCTCCGCCTCCTCCACGACCACCCCACCCCGACCTCACAGCCACCCCCACACCCCGGAAAGGACCCCGGCCGCCCGCCCGGAGCGACATCCGGGCCCTCGGGGTACCCGAAACCGGCCGGGAAGCCCTCCCCGCCGATTTCGATCACAAAACCGACCGGCAAACAATCACCATCACGCTACTGGCGGATTTGGGTCTGACCCCGGCGCCGCACCGGTCAAATCCATCGAATTATCTGGTCACGATCCGTTCCCCGGTCACGTCGCACCGACCGAGACGACCAGCGCCGGACGGACCGGGGCGGGCAGCCATCCCGCTCCGGGCCGGTTCGGCACCTGACGCCAGCCCAGGCCGGGCACGAGCAGGGCCAGCTCCCCGGAGGGACGCCGGGCCAGCGGGATCCGCTCCTCCCAGCGTGCCGCACCGGCTCCCGTCGGCACGGTGAACCCGACGACGAGCTCGTCGGGCAACGTCGCACCGGCGATGCCGAGCTCGTCCGGTCCGAGCGGGGTGCCGGTCGTCACCGTGAAGGTGTGCGTGATCCCGGGAGCGTCCGCGGGCCCGGCGTCCGCGGGCCCGAACTGGACGGTTCTGGTCGTGGCACCCAACCGGATGTATAGGGTGCCGCCGGAGCCACCAGCACCACCGGGATCGCGCGCCGTCACCTGGACGCGGACGCGGTTGCCGGCGACTTGGCGCAGCGCGGTGAAGGACCCGAAGTAGCTCGCGGGCGCGGCCGGGTCGACGATCTCGTCGGAACGCAGCCGGTAGACCGCCCGACCCGGCATCCGGTCGGGCAGGGTGGCCGTGCCGGCACCGATGTCGGCGGCGTACACCACCGGCCCGGCGAGGTCCGGGGTGTTCCGCAGCATCTGGTACGGCACCTGGGTGTAACGGCTCGGGACGCCGGGCGTCACGACGACCACCGCCGGGCCCGGGTAGCGGTCCGGCAGCAGGGCGTCGAGGAACGCGTTGCGGTCGTTCACCCATCGCTGGCCGGCGACCTTGTCCGGGATCGCGTCCACGGTGAGGAGGATCAGGCCCGCGGCGGCGAGGACCACGAGGACGGGTCCGCGCAGACCTGATCTACGCAGAACGGGTCCGCGCGGGACGGGTCGCCGCGGTCCGGTCCGGGCCGGCGGGGAGCCGGTGCCGGGCCACGGGGCGAACCACCGTTCGCTCATGGACCACACCCGGCGGGCGCCGTCGGCGGCGAGAATCATGATCGGGGCGAACGCGGCCAGATGGTAGTGCGGGCCGAGTCCGTTGAGCAGGCCCGGCATCGCGAACGCCGAACCCCACCAGAAGAAGTAGCCGCCACCGACGGCGGCGACGATGACGACCAGCAGGACGCGCTCGGGACGGCGGTGCGCCCGCAGCGCGCCGACGATCGCGAGCACGAGGACCGCGACGCCCCCGAACACCCAGCTCGGGGCCGCCGCGACGGTACCGTGCAGGGCCTCGAAGGCGAGCCGGCGGGTAAACAGGAACGTCGGCTCCGACGGCAGGATGCGACGCGGCCCGAAACCGAAGCGGTCCAGCGGATCGGAGGCCGACAGCGGCGCCCGGAGCGCAGAACCGGTCACCCGCCAGCAGTACGCCAGGAGCACGACAACGAACGGCGCCAAGCCGGCGAGTGCCCAGGCGGTCCGGTGCGCCACCGCACGCACGAACCGGCCACTCGCGGACCGCCACAGCCGCGCCAGCACGAACACCACGACGGGAACGGCGACGATCACCGCGTCGAAGGGCCGCAGGAGCAGGACGAATCCCAGGCCTGCCCCGCCGCCGATGAGCGACAGCCGCGCCCCGGTCCGGCCGCCACGCAGCAGCGCCGCGCACGCCAGGGTCAGCGTCGCGGCTCCGCACGCGTAGGCGAGGGGCAGCGAGGTGTGCACCAGGGCGAGCGGGGACAGCGCGACGAACACCGCCGCCGTGACCGCGGTGACCGCGTCGTCGAAGAGCTCGCGGGCCAGCCGGTACGTCCCGGCCACCCAGCCGGCCGCCACCAGGGCCGGGGCGACGGCCATGGTGACGAACAACGCCTGGGACGCGGCGAGCAGCGCCGGCCACCCGGGCAGGTACTTGGTGAACACCCGCCCGTCGTGCTCCCCGGTCAGCCAGGGCCGGAAGAACGGCTCGACGGTGTTCGCGTCCAGGGTGAGGCGGCCATCGAGCAGCATGCGCGCCTGCAGGACGTAGGCCGCCTCGTCCGCGTCACCCGAGCCGTGCCGGTACAGCGTCGCCTGCAGGACCAGGCTGACGACAAACGAGCACCCGCAGATGGCCGCGACGATCAGCGCCGGCGTGCGGCCCGACCGGCGGCGGGCCGGTACCGCGGGCGGTGCCGGCTCCGGTACCAACCCCGGCTCCGGTACCACCGCCAAGTCCGGTACCGTCCCCGGTTCCCGCGCCGATGCCCCCGACGACGCGGACGTCCGGATATCGGTGCTCATGCGCAGTGAATGGCCGGCAGGGACCGCCATGCCGAGCCGGTCATGTCCATCCGCCCGCCGTCCGCCCCCGCCGTCCGTCTGACGGACCGGCCTCGACGCGCACCGGCACGACATAACAGACATAAGAGTAGACAGCCGGTAACCGGCCACGACTGCCGGGTACCAGGTCAAAGGGTTCCCGTCGCCGGGTTCAGGTCACCGGCGGGTCCCGCCGGTAACGGCGGGTCAGCGCGGCCCGATGCCGGGCGGGACGGCGTCACCCCAGGAGGCCCGCCGGGCCCAGCGGTAGGCCTTCTTCTCACTGCGGGAAACGACCACGTCGCCCTGCCGCGGCGCCTCGCAGACCGTCAGCCGGACGTGGCCCGAGCGGGCCTGTGGCACGCGCAGCACCCGGCCGGCGGCGTGCGCGGGCGGGCGGCGCGACGCGACGCGACGCGACGAGGTAGGAGTACTTCTCGTCCTCGTACCCGAGCGCACCGTCCTTCATCGCCCGGTGCAGCGCGCTGCGCTCGACCCGCCGGCCGAAGTGGCACCAGTCCCCCGCCGTCATCGGGCAGTCGTCGTCGGCGGGGCAGGGCGCGGTGATGGTCGCGCCGGTCTCGACGAGCGCCGAGCGCGCGGCGCGGATCCGCGCGAAGCCGGCCGGGGTTCCCGCGTCGATGACGACCAGCTCCGCCGCGGTGGCCCGCCACCACGCGGCCACGGCTGCGGCCCGGTCGCCGTCGGCGAGCTCGCCGAGCACATAGGCCGCCACCGTCAGGTCGGCCCGGTCCGCGCCGTCGCCGGGCGGGGTGAGCACGGACGTGCGCTGCCAGGTCGCCGTGCCCAAGGCCGGCGCGCCACCACGGCGGGCCAGCCGGCGACCGACGTCGATCATCAGCGCGGACCGCTCGACCAGGACGGCCCGGGTCACGCCGGGGAAGACCGCCAGCGCGGCCCAGGTCGCCGTCCCGGGACCCGCGCCCAGGTCGAGGACGGACCCGGGCCGCCAGTCCGGGCGGCGCAGCGCCACCTCACCGAGAACCGCGCGGGTGACCGCCAGCGTCGCGGGCAGGCGGGCGGCGAGGTAGGCCCGGACGTGATCCGCCGTCAGCTCACCGTCGCCCGGTGTGGCGGCGTTCGCGCGATACCGGTCGGACAACTCCCGGTAGGCGCGGGACATCGCCCGCGACGGCGGGGTCCCCGCGGACGCGCCGGTCTCGGCCGCGACCGCGGCGAGCAGGCCGGCCACCGCACCCTCGTGCCCCTCGTCTCCCTCGTGCCCCTCGTATCCCTTGCGTCCCGACCCGTACCGCACGGTCGAAGCGTAGCCGCAGTGCCACGGCCCCGAACGAAATACGCTGACGCGGATCCCGCCCGGGGTGCCGCCGGTGCCCGTGGCGGGGGTCACGTCCAGGTCGACACGTCCAGGTCGACAACGTTGACCGACGAGCCGGCCGGCGGGGCAGGCCGACGGGTCAGAGCGAGGGAGCCGCGGTGGCCGCGGGAACCAGTCCGGCCGAGACGGTGTCGATGACGGCGGCCTGCTGGTCCGACAGGTAGAAATGACCACCGGGAAAGACCTTCAGCGTGAACACGCCGGTCGTGTGCGCCCGCCATTGTTCGGCCTCGGCCACGGTGGCCTTGGCGTCGGAATCCCCGACCAGCGCGGTAATCGCCGTGCCGATCACCGCGTCCGAGGGGGCGGAATACGTTTCGATCGCCCGGTAGTCCGCCCGGGTGGGCGGCAGGATCAGCTCCAGCATTTCGGGATCGGCGAGGATGCGCGGGTCGGTTCCACCAAGCGCGTGGATTTCCCGTAGGAAACCCTCGTCGTCCAGGAGATGCACGGATTCGGCGCGGGAGGTCGACGGGGCTCTACGGCCGGAGGCGAACAGCACGAACGGCACCGGGCCGCCCGCCGCCTCCAACCGGCGGGTCACCTCGAAGGCGACGGTCGACCCCATACTGTGCCCGAAGAACGCCAGCGGGCGGTCGGTGAGGGAACGCAGCACGTCGGCAATGCGGTCCGCGAGGGGTTCGATGGCCGTCTCGGGCGCCTCCGTCCGCCGGTCCTGGCGGCCCGGATACTGCACCGAACGCACCTCGGCGACCGGCGACAATGCCCTGGACAGCGGGACGTAGAAGCTCGCCGCGCCGCCCGCATGGGGAAAACAGACGAGCCGAGGGGCGCTCGCCGGCGCCGGATGGAAACGCCTCAGCCACAGATCGACGTCACTGGGCACGGCCACCGCCGCGGTCGGATGCTCGCATGAGGATAGTACACCGCCCTCGTGATGGAATCGAATTATCTGGGAGAATCTCTCAGCCTCCAGATTATGCGGTGCAATGGCTCACTGGGCTCTTTTTCGCTCGACATTCGGCACATCACCTCCGGTAACGAGACCACCGGCGGCGGGCGGCCCGGTGCGGGAAAACGGGAAAGTGTGACGGGTCAGGGACGGTCCGGAGGCTGTGGGCCGTGACTAACCCTCCACAGTTCGCGCGCCGGCCGCCGGGACGCCGGCGCCCGGGGCGGCGGCCCGCGTGCGGTCAACCACCAGCGTGGCGATCGCGGCGGCGACCGAAACGAGACCTCCGATGTAAAACCCGGCGCGGGCGCCGCGGTGCTCGGTGAGCCAGCCGACGAACAGGGCACCTAGCGGCGTCGATCCCTGCAGGATCAGGGTATAGATCGCCATCACCCGGCCTCGGTACTGCGGATCGCTGCCGAGCTGGGTGCGGTGGTTCGCCGCCTGAGCGAAGTAGATCGTCGCGAAGCCGGTAGGGATCAGGAGCACGACCGCCATGGCATAGCTGGGCGCCCAGCCGGTCACCGTCTCCAGCAGGCCGAACGCGAGCGCGGATCCGATCACCGTGCCGGCCGACGGGCGGGTGCGGCGAGCGGTCGTCACGAGGGCCGCGAGCAGCGATCCGGCGGCGAGCCCGGTGGTGAGCAGCCCGAAGGCCGCCGCGTCGGCGTGAAATACCGTCCTGGCGAGCAGGGGCACGGTGAGCTGGAAGTTCAGGCCGAACAGCCCGATCGTCGCGACGAGTCCCAGCACGAGCACCAGGTCCTCCCGGCCGAGCACGTACCGCAGTCCGTCGACGACCCGGGTGGAGGTCACCCGGCGCGCGTCGCGGTGCATCTCGGCCGGGCGCATCATCCGCAGACCCACCACCGTCGCGAGGTAGCTCACGGCGTTGAACATCATGACCGGGCCGACGCCGAAGCCGCTGATCAACGGGCCAGCGACGGCCGGGCCGACGACCCGGGCGACGTTGAAGTACGCCGCGCTCAGCGCCGACGCGTTGGGGAGGAGTTCGGCGCCGACCAGTTCGCTCACGAAGGCCATCCGGGTCGGCATCTCGACGGCGTTCACGAGGCCGAGGCCCAGTGCGAACAGGCAGATCTGCCACAGCCGGACCGTGCCGGCTAACACCAGCAGCGACAGCGCCAAGGCGAGCAGGCTGGAGGCCAGGTTCGCGACGGTCAGTAGCCGGCGTTTGTCGTACCGATCCGCCGTAGAGGGTCAGCAACAGCATCGGGGTGAACTGCAGGGCGGTCACGAGGCCCAGGGCTGTTCCCGAGTCGCCGCTCAGCGAAAGGACGAGCCAGTCCTGGGCCACGACCATCATCCAGGTTCCCGTCACGGACAACACCTGGCCACCCGCGAAGAGTCGGAAATTGTAGACGGACAAGGAACGGAAGGTGCCCTTGATGATGGTCTTCTCCTCGGGACGACGAAGTCATGAGGCGGGCAGCACGCCCGGCCCCACTGCCCACATCGACAATGATGGGGCGAGCGGCCGAGGCTGTCCCCGTTCTCGTGTTCTCGCCGTTGGGACTGTTCTCACCATCGGTAGCGATTCTCACCATCGGTAGCGATTCTCGCCATCGGAAGCGATGGGAAGAGCGGAGCGTTAGCGGCGGCGTCCGGGTCCAGCCTCGTCCGGGTCCCGCCTCACCTGACGGCGGGATGATGTCCCCGTCCGTAGTCCGGCAGGGGCCCGGGTTCTCGGCTGCATCCGGCGCTCCACTCCCGCCAGCCGGTACACGATCATGGACGGCGAGTTCTGGGGAGCGCGGCGAGTTCTGGGGAGCAGGGAACGGTCCAGGGGTTGCAAACCGTGCCCAGGTCCCCAAAATTCGCCCGGCCCCGGCCCCGGCCCACCGTGCGAGAAGCGGCGTTCCTGACGGCACCGATCGCGGTGACGGCGGTGACGGCGGCGGTGATGGGGTCATTGCGGACCCGTGGCGACGGGCCGGTCGGGGTCGGACGACCAGGCCGACCAGGCCGACCAGGAACCCGGGTACAGGGCGGCGTCGATGCCGGCGACGGCGAGCGCGGCGATCTCGTGGGAGGCCGTCACTCCGGACCCGCAGTACACCCCGACCGGCCGCGACTGCCCGTCGGCCCCGTTCCCGTCGGCCCCGTTCCCGCTGCCGACGCCGAGGGCCGCGAACCGGGCCCGCAGCTCGTCCCGGGGCAGGAACCGGCCGCTCGCGTCGAGGTTCTCCCCCGTCGCGGCGCTCACCGCTCCCGGGATATGGCCGGCGCGCGGGTCGATCGGTTCCACCTCGCCGCGATACCGCTCGGCCGCGCGGGCGTCGAGGAGGACACCCTCGCGGGCCACCCGGGCGGCGCCGTCCGCGTCGAGCACCGGCAGCTGACCGGCGTGCAGGACGATGTCGCCGGGCGCCGAGATGATCTCCCCGGTCTCGAGCGGGAACCCGGCGTCCCGCCAGGCCGCGAGTGCCCCGTCGAGGATGCGGACGTCGGCGACGCCCGCCCAGCGCAGCAGCCACCAGGCCCGGGCTGCGGACAGCCCGCCGACCGCGTCGTAGACCACGACCGCACGCCCGGCGGTCAGTCCCCAGCGCCGGGCAGCCTGCTGGAGGTCGGCGAGCTCGGGCAGCGGATGCCGCCCGGCGGTCCCGCCCGGTGCGGCGGCGAGCTCGGTGTCCAGGTCGACGTAGACCGCGCCCGGCAGGTGGCCCTCGCGGTAGTGGTCGTGCCCGTGCGGGTCACCCAGCGCCCAGCGGACGTCGAGCAGCAGCGGTGGGCCGGGCGAGAGCAGCTCGTCGTGCAGACGCCTCACGTCGACGAGGACCTCCCCGAGCGCCGCGCCGGCACGCGTCCCGCCGGCATCCGGGGCCACGTCGGCGTAGGGGACCACACCGGCAGGTGCCGAGGCCACGCCGGCAGGTGCCGAGGCCAGCAGGGCGGCGAGGTCGGCCTGGTCGAATCCGCCCGGCGGTATGCCGGTGCGCGCCGCGGTGGCGATCCGCCGCTGCACCCCGGCGTTGACCGGTGCCGCCAGCCCGTGCAGGTGGGCCAGCAGCACGATCTCGCCGTTGAGGAAGTCCGACTCGACCGACCCGCCCCGCGCCAGGCTCTGCCAGGTGGAGCTGCCCTCCCGGGAGAAGCCGGGGATCTCGTGCAGAACGAGGCCGGACAGGTCGAGCCCGTCGTCCGGACGGACGCCGGCGGTCTCCACGCCGGCCGCGGCGAACACCCGCCGCGCCTCCTCGACCAGCGCGGCAGCCGCCGCGTCGCGCAGCTCGCTCGGGGCATAGATCGCGTCGAGGTTATAGGCCAGGTTGCCCAGCAGCTTGCCGGCCTTTCGTCGGTCGATGTCCGCGACAACCGCGACGGCGAACGAGGCTCGGCGCAGGTCGGCCGCGACGGCCTCGGCGGTCGGGTCGTCGACGGCGCCACGAGGGGCGCGGCCCAGGTAGAAGGCCGCCGCGAGCGGGGCCGCCGGGGACACGACCTCGCCGGGTCGCACGTGCGAGGAGGGGCTGAGGACGACCGCGTCGATCACCGTGGCGAACCGGCGCAACGCCGTGCGGGCGTTCTCGATCCCGTTCTGAAGCAGCACGACGGGCAGCGCCTCCGCCGCCGTGCGCCGCGTGCCGTCGGCGTCGGCGTCGGCATCGGCGTCGACCGGCCGCCACGCCCACTGTGCGAGCAGCGCCTCGGAGTCCTGCGACTTGGTGGCGAGGACGAGCACGTCGTCACCACGCAGGTCGACCTCGTCCGGGCCGCCGACAACGTCGAGAGGGATCCGCCGCTCGTCGGGCTCACCGCCGGGCGTGGCCGGCGGTCGGATGTAGCGCAGCCCGCCCGCCCGCAGCGCCGCGAGGTTCGCGCCCCGGGCCACGACGACGACGTCGATCCCGGCGAGCCGCAGCTCCACGGCGACGGTCGCGCCGACGGCCCCGGCTCCGATGACGATGTACCTGCGACTCATCGTGCGTACCTGCGACTCATCGTGCGTCCTTTCCTTGGTGCGGCGGCGGGCGCGGCCGCGAACCGTTGCCCGGGGATCGCGCCAAGCAGCTCGCGGGTGTGGTCTTGCGTCGGCGCGGTGAGGACGTCGGCCGCCGGACCACTCTCGACGATGCGGCCGGCGCGCAGCACCGCGACCTCGTGGGCGAGCTGGTCGAGCAGCTCGCGCACCCGGGCGGCGCGGCTGGCCCGGTCGCCGACGCGGAAGGAGACCAGCGGCTCGGCGATGCTCTCCCCGACGGTGGACCGCGGGTCCAGCGAGGAGAACGGGTTCTGGTGGACGAACTGGAACCGCCGCCGCAGCGGCCGCAGCTGCGACCAGCCGGCGGAGGTGATGTCCTGCTCGTCGAGGTGGATCCGGCCGCTGGTCGGCTTCCCCAGGCCCATCGCGATGGTCTTGCCCGAGCCGGACTCGCCGACGACGGCGACGGTCTGTCCCGGGGCGATCGTGAAGTCGACGTCCTCCACCGCCGAAATCGTCCTCCACCGCCGGAGTCGTCCGCCCCCGACGTGTGTAGGCGATGGACAGCCCGGTGAGCTCCACGATGTTCCGGCCCGCCACGGCGCCTGCCTTCGTGCTCACCGTGCTTACCGTATTCACGTGCTCACCATATTCACCGTGCTCACCGGCATGCCCGCGCTCCGGCCCGGCATGACAGCAGGTGGTTTCGGGCATGCCGAACATGGAGGTGGTCCGGATGGCGGATGCGCTGTCGACGTTGGGCCCGCTGGCAGGCGTCACGCAGCCGGACACGGTAGTGACGGATCTACTCGAGATCCTGCGCCGACATCTGCGGATGGACGTCGCGGGGCTGGCCCGGATCGACGGGGATCTGCTTGTCCTGCAGGTTCTCAGCGGGGACGCACGGGGGTTCAGGCTGGCGCCGGGTTCGACGATCCGCCGCGAGCACACCCTGCTCGGGCGGGTGCTGTCCGGCGAGATACCGGTGATCGTCGCGGACACGCGCACCGATCCACGCACCGCGGGCGCGGGCCTCGTCCGCGAGCTGGGAGTCGGCGCGTACGCCGCGGCGCCGGTCGCCGACAACGACGGCGAGGTGTACGGCATAGTCGGCTGCTTCGCCCACGACGCGCTCCCTCAGCCACGCGACCGCGACGTGCACTTCCTGCACCTGTTGGCGGCCTTCCTGAGTGACGCGGTCCTCGACCTGCACCGCCTGTGGGAACAGCGACGCCGCATCTGGCAGGAAGTGAGCGACCTCATCGACGCGGGCGGCCCAAAGATGATCTTTCAGCCGATCTTCAGGCTCGCAGACGAACGGATCGTCGGGGTCGAGGCGCTGTCCCGCTTCCCCCACACGACCGGCGGTGCGCAGCAATGGTATAATGACGCCGCGACCGTCGGCCTGAGCATCGAGCTGGAACTCATGGCGATCCGCCACGCGCTGACCGTCCTGCCGACGCTCCCGTCCGACCTCACCCTCGCCGTCAACGCCTCGCCGTCCACCATCACCTCCGGCCTGATCGACATCCTTCCCGACCAGGGGGCCGATCGCCTCATCGTGGAGATCACCGAGCACGAGCACATCGGCGACGACTCGGAGCTGCTGGCCGCCATCAACATGCTGCGCCGCCGCGGAGTCCGCATCGCGATCGACGACGTCGGCACCGGCTACGCGGGCCTGGAACAGCTCATCCACCTGCGCCCGGAGATCATCAAACTGGATCGGGTCCTCACCCACGGAATCGACACCGATCCGGCCAGGCGCGCCATCGCGACGGGACTGGTGCAGGTCGCCGGCGAGATCGGCGGCTGCGTCATCGCCGAGGGCATCGAGACCCCGATGGAGCTCGACACGGCGATGGCGGCCGGAATCCCCTACGGCCAAGGTTACCTGCTTGATCATCCCACCACGACCGCCGGGGCCGCCTGGGTGGAGCACTCCGCGCACCGGCCGACGGCCGCCGAACCGGAACCGGTGCCGGCCGCATCCTCCCGGCGGCTCGGCTGAGCCCGTGGCGGCTACCCGGGGCGGGGTCAGCCACCTCGAGAACCGGATCATGATCGACCCGGACCTCTGATCCCACGGCCGGCTGACCCCACGGCCGGCTGACCCCACGGCCGGCTGACCCCACGGCCGGCTGACCCACCGCCACAGCGCCAGCACGAGGTACCAGCCGGGGTGACGCCAAGGTGACAGTGGGCCACCCGGCGGTTCCGTAGGCCATACGCTCACCAGCCATGACCGCGGTGGCTACGGGGGTACGGCGCCGGGCGGCGACCCCGCCGGGCCGGCTGCGCCTGCTGTCCGTGCTCGTGGTCCTCGCGCTCGTCGCACTGTGGGCCACCGTCCTCGGCGCCACGCAGACCCGCCGGCACGCGATCGACACCCTGGCCAAGGACAGCGGCGCGTCCTTCATCGCCGCCCAGAGCCTGCGCGCCGAGCTCTCCGCGGCGGATGCCACGGCGGCCCGTGCCTTCCTCGCCGGCGGCGTCGAACCACCGGGGCAGCGTCCCGCCTACGCGCGCAGCATCGCCGCGGCGAGCGACCGCGTCGTCGATCTCGCCCGCGCTGGCAGTCCACGCCAGCCCCTGGCCGTGCTCTCCGCGCAACTGCCCGTCTACACCGGCCTGGTCGAACGGGCCCGGGCGAACAACCGGCTCGGCCTCGCCGTCGGCGGGGCCTACCTGCGGCAGGCGTCCGCGCTGATGCGGGACACCATCCTGCCCGCCGCCGACGCGCTGGCCGCCGCCGGCGCCACCGACATCGACCACGGCTACCGGCGGGCGAGCTCCTGGCACCAGGTGCTCCTGGTCGGCGCCGTCGGTGCCGCGACGCTCGCCGGGCTCGTCGCGCTGCAGGTGCGGCTGTTCCGGCGCACCCACCGGATCCTCAATCCGCCGCTGCTCGCCGCCACGGCGCTCACCGCAATCATCCTCGGGTTGACGCTGACCGCGTTCGGCGTGGAACGCGGCCGTCTCGTCGAGAGCCGGGACCACGGGTACGTCCCGATGACGCTGACCGCGCAGGCCCGGGTGCTGGCATTACGGGCGTGGGGCGACGAAAGCCTGTCGCTGGTCGCCCACGGCAACAGCGTGGAACTCGGCGAGGACGCCCGCGCCGCGGCCGCCCGGCTGGGCTACGACGGCAGGGGGCGACGGACCGGGCCCGGGGTTCTGCCGGCGACGGTGGCCCTGCGCGGCCAGGGCGGCCCGGCCCGCGCCGCCCTGGAACCGGCCTGGCGCGGGTACCAGGCGACAAGCCTGCGGGTCGGTAACCTGGTGTCCGATGTCGGCGGGTTCCAGCAGGCGGTGGCCGTGGCGCTCGGCGAGGGCACGACCTCCTTCACCCGGTTCGACGACGCCTCGGAAGCGGTGTTCACGACCAGCCGTACCCGCTTCGAAGCGCGCCTGTCCGCCGCCGGCGAGGCGCTGAGCCGCCTGCCGCTCGGCGCCACCGTGGCGCTCGGGCTCGCCGCGGCCCTGGCCTTCGTCGGCATCCAGCTGAGAATCAACGACTACCGGTGAGCCAATGATGATCATCCGGTTCGCGGTGACGCGAGCGGTGACGGTACTGATTACCGTCGCCCTGGCGGTCGGCGTCACCGCCTGCGGCACGGTCGACAGTTCGCTGCCGGCCCAGGCCCGACCCCTGGACCCCGCGACGCCGACGCCCCCGCGGCCCGCCGCCCTCACGCCCGCCGCCGCAGCCGTGACACCGACACCCACCTGCGACAACCCGCAGGCCAGCTGGCGCCCGCCGGACCGGCTGCCCCCGCCGGGCGCGATGCCCACGGGCACCGTCCTGGAGACGATCGAACGCCGCGGCTACCTCACCGCCGGGGTGCTGGCCGACGTCCCGCCCTTCGGGTCGATCAGCCCGTTCACCGGCCAGTTCGAGGGCTTCGACGTGGAGATCGCCAACCTGATCGGCCGGAGGATCTTCGGCGTAGACGGACGCGTGCGGTTCCGCGCGGTCACCTACGCCGAGCGCATCCCGGTCCTGCGCGACGGCGCTGTCGACGTCGTCGTGGCGACCATGACGACGAACTGCGAGCGGCGCGCGCTGGTGGACTTCTCCGTCGTCTACTACAACGAGACGCAACGGGTCCTGGTCCCCCGCGACTCGCCGTACCAGGGGATGGACGATCTCGGTGGGCGACGGGTCTGCACGGCGGCCGGCGCCACCTCGACGGCGACCGTCCGGCGGGCGCTGTCGCGCCCGGTGCTGCGCACCGTGCCGAACATCGCCGACTGCCTCGTGCTGCTCCAAGCCGGGGAGGTCGACGCCGTCACGACCACCACGGCCATCCTCAACGGGATAGCCGCCCAGGACCCGCGGCTGTACGTCGTCGGACCGGCCCTGTCGGACGAGCCGGACGCGGTCGCCGTCAGCCTCGACCATCCGGATCTGGATCT
>NZ_CDWRCL010000086.1:9523-15673 GCF_977927575.1 Frankia sp. CcCS3 | reverse complement strand
CACGTCGTGCCTGTACCTCCATCAAGGTTCTGACCGGCATCTTTTGGGTGATCGGGTCGCATCCCGGGTCCATCCCTGGGGTGCACATGCCGCGCGGCTCGGCCGATGGGACTGTGCGGCGACATGGTTCCAGCGGCCCGACGTCTGGTGGAATCCTGCTGCGAGTGAATCAACCCGTGTGGTCTGGGATGACGTCATGTCGGGCGAGCAAGGGGAGCAGGGTGTGGCGGCCCTGGGTGATGGTCCACTGCTCCGCGACGAGACCAGCGATACGGGCGCCTGCGATGTTCTTCTCGTTGTCGTCGATGAACAGGATGCTGGCCGGGTCCACGCCGATGCGGCGGGCGGCCTCGGTGAAGAAGGCGGGGGCGGGCTTGGCGATGCCGAGGTCGCAGGAGTAGCAGCTGACGTCGAACAAGCGGTCGTAGCCAAGCGCCGAGCGCATGTAGGCGGCGCGGTGCCGCTCCTGGTTCGTGCCGAGATGGACACCGTAACCGCGCAACCGCAGGGCCCGGACCAGCGCGAGAGATTCGTCCATGACGTCGATCCGGTGCCACACGTCTCGGTACACGTCTTCGACCGGCGTCGATACGGCGAACTCGGCCAGGGTCGCCGCGAGCACCGGCATGTAGTCACCGCGCCCCGCGAGCATCGGGAGCTCGTCCTTCCAGGTCCGGTGGAGGAACTCCCGCGAACGCTCGCCCAGGTACGGCTCCATCGCCGCGTACCAACCTCCAGGGATCTCCTGAAGGACTCCGTCCGCGTCGAACAGCACGTGCCTGACGCCTGCCACCGATCTTCGCCTCCTTTTCGAGACCGGGTCAATGGGGCAGCCGTTCTCACAGATGTCCCACAGAGTCTGGCCCGCCAGGCGGAGGCTGCTGGGGGGACGTCCACAAGATGCCCGGTGGGTGTCCAGTCGTGAGGGGAGATTGATCTACGGGGAGCACCGGGCGACGCGTTAGCGAAGCAGGCCGAGGTAGCGCGAGAGGGTGTGCTCGACCTGGGCCATGTCATCGCGGGAGAGGTAGTCCACGAGTTCACCCGCGACATAGGCGCTGTCGATGGTCCGGATCTGATCGATCAGGATCCTGGTCGACCGTCCCGCAATGATCACCTCTGGTCTGAAGGTGGATGCCTGCGCGCTGGTCGACGTGGGAGCGATCGTGACCGTGGACCACGTGTTCTGTTCCATGCTCAGGACGAGGCCGAGCCGACGCCCCCGCTGTTCATGCCCGCGCTTGGCGTCGCCGAGGTCGACCGGGTATACCGCCCCGCGGATCAGGGCTGGTCCTGGGACCTGGCTGGTACCGCGAGGTTCGTACCTGTGATCACGATGTTGCCGTTGGTGTCATACCCCCACGTGTCGGGCTCGGCGGACAGGTCCTCGTTCCGCAGCCGGTGCATGTCCTCGCGGGCGCGCGTCTCCCACGCCTCCCGGTCCAGCAGCCGCAGGGCACGCCGGATGACGTCGCTGGTCTTCTCGTCCTGACGGCGGTTGGCCTCGACGATCCGGAGGTCCTCTTCGGTGGGACGGAACCCGACACTCATGAGGCCACCATACAACAAACGTACAACAGTCGGGGTGGGTTTGGCGGACGCGCAGATCGAGGCATGTGTGTCCTGGGGGTGGTACCGATCGTGCTCACCCACGCCCGTGCGCTGCTGGCCAGCACCCCGCAGGGGCGCACCGCCTACCTCGACGCCGACCTGCGGGACATCGACAGGATCCTCGCCGCCCCGCAGCTACACAGCACCCTCGACCTCACTCGGCCGGTCGCCCTGTCCGTCATCGCGATCTTCCATTTCATCCCCGACGCGGATAACCCCTACGGGATCGTGCGCCGGCTCCTCGACGCGTTGCCGTCGGGTAGCTACCTTGTCCTCACCCACGGCACCGGAGATTATGATCCGGACGCGGATCGGGGGATGAACACCTTCCGGCAGAAGGGGATTCCGTTCCAGCTCCGCAGCCGATCCGAAGTCGAACGTTTCTTCGACGGCTTGGAGCTAGTCGACCCCGGCGTTCAGCTGGCCCACCGCTGGCGGCCGGACAACCCAGATACACGGGCTCTGACAGACGCCCAGGTCAATATCTACGGCGGTGTCGGCCGGAAGTAGGCGGACGGCCCACCGGACCGGGCGTGGTGGAGCCCGGCCGCGGACCGGGCCCGACAGCGGACTGGGCCCGACAGCGGACCGGGATGGTTGCGGAAAGTGATAGCGGAAAGTAGCAGCGGCTAGGTGGGTGGGGTGAAGGTGGGGTCGGGGGTGTCGGAGCCGCGCCACAGGTAGGCGGTCAGCCGCTGGCCGTGTTCCCGTTCCTGCTGGGGGTTGGCGGGCAGGGGCCAGCGGAGCTGGGTGTAGAGGACGGTGCGGTGCTGGTCGTAGGCGGCTTCGATCAGGTCCCCGAAGACCTGGGCCCGGGCCGGGACGATCACGACGACGGCGGTGACGGCGACGGCCAGGCCGATCGGGATGGCCAGGATGGTCAGGGGTGCGAACGCGCAGAACAGCGGCCCCCAGATCGCGGTGGTGACCGCACTGTCCGGTGAGCTGCAAACGGTTGGTGTAGTCCGCGGCTCCGGCGACCCGGTGGGTATTTTTCCACCCTGCCGGGTGCTTTGTCTTCCAGGACGACAGGTGTCGTCGCCGCCGTCAGCGGCGGGGTCGGCGCCGGGGACGTGCGGGGCAACCTGTTCGCCGATGACCCGGATCGCGATGAAGGAGACCGCGGCGTCTCCACGCCATCCAAGATCGTCGTGGCCCCGCCGGCTCGGCGTCTCGCGTGAGCCGGCAGGAACGTGGGCCGGCAGGACAATCTCAGACGGCCCGGGTGGGCACGCGATCTACCCGTCATGACCGTCTTCGCCCCGGCCTGCCCCACCTGGTCAGCCACCGCCTGGAGGCAGCCGCACTTAACGGCGAACTTAACCGCCGTAGGCTCGTATGATGCTGGCTATGGTCGGTGACAGGGCCTCGCATGCCACGCCGTTGTCGGTGGCGCGGTCGCTGCGTCTGCTCGGCGAGCATGTGTCGACCTGGCGGAAGCTGAACCGGCTGACCGCGGCCCAGGTCGCCCAGCGAGCCGGGATCTCCCGGGACACGCTGCGCGCCATCGAGCAGGGTAAGGGCACCGCGAGCACCGAGAACCTGTTCAGGGTGCTACGCACCATCGGGATCATGGATGCCGTCGTCAGGGCCACCGACCCGTACGAGACCGACATCGGCCGGCTGCGCATGGACGAGATCCTCCCCAAGCGAGTACGGCGCTGATGGCCGGACGGGATCCTGTCGAGGTCACCGTCGAGATCGACGGGCAGGAGACCGCCGCCGGGACGTTGTGGCTTCACGACCGCGGCGGACAGAGCGCCACGTTCCGATATGCCGACGCCTACCTGACCAACCCGGCCGGATACGACCTCGACCCGGCGCTGGCCAGAGCCGCCGGCGTCTTCCACACGCCGCCGGGGTCGGCCATCTTCAACGCGTTCGCCGACAGCGCCCCCGACCGATGGGGCGAGAACCTCATGAGGCGTGAGGAGCGCGAGCGCGCCCGCGCCGCCGAGACCACACCTCGCACTCTCGGTAAGGCCGACTTCCTTCTCGGCGTCCGCGACGACACCCGCCAGGGAGGTGTCAGGTTCCGCCAGCCGGCGACCGCCACCTACTATTCGACGCACCGGCACGCGGTCCCACGGCTGATCGACCTGGCCCGGCTCATGCGAGCAGCCGACCGCGTCCGCGCGGAGGGCGACTTCGACCGCGACCTCGCGGACCTCATCGACGCAGGTAGCTCGCTCGGCGGCGCGCGCCCCAAGGCGGCGGTGCGGGACGTGTCCGGGCGGCTCTCGATCGCCAAGTTCCCGCGTTCGGACAGTGACGAATGGGACGTGGCCGGTTGGGAGGAGGTACAACTGAGACTCGCTCGCAGAGCGGGGCTTACCGTGGCGGAGTCGGAACTGCTGACCGTTGTCGGCCGGCACGTACTACTCCTGAGCCGCTTCGACCGCATCGGCGCGCGGCGTCTGGGGTTCGCAAGCGCCCTGACCATGCTCGAGGCCTCCGACGAGGACCTCCGCAGCTACCTCGAGATCGCCGAGGTGATCGAACGCTACTCGCCGAGAGCTGACGCCGACCTGCGTGAGCTCTACCGGCGGATCCTGTTCTCCATCCTGACCGGAAACACTGACGACCACCTGCGCAATCACGCGTTCCTGCGCGAGCGAGACGGCTGGGCGCTCTCTCCTGCCTACGACCTCAACCCCAATCCGGACAACCCGGCCCGGCTGAGCACGGCCGTCGATCTCGACAACACCGACGCAAGCATCGACCTCGCGCTGTCGGTGGGCAACTACTTCCGCTTGTCGCCGCCGAGGGCCCGCGACCTCGTCAGGGAGGTGGAGACCGCCACGGCGGGCTGGCGGCAGGCCGCAGCCGGGCTCGGCATCCCGAAAAGCCAGGCCAACCGGATGGCAGTGGCCTACGAGAGCGAACAGCGACGGATCGCCCGTGCTCTCAGTGTGCCTTGAGATGTTGCCGGCGGTTACGACGAAGCACGCCCGCGGCGGCATCGCTACAACGCGACCCTGGCAGACTTGATCGACGCTGGCCTCCTGCGCGCTGGCGAGCGGCTCGTCGGGCGCCGCAGCGGTCGGCTGTTCCCAGCGACCCTGACGGCCGACGGCCGGATCCGCACGGCCTCCGGCGAGGTCTACCGCTCGGCGAGCGCCGCAGCCAAGGCTGCTCCACCGGAGCGCCCAACCCGGGCGACTGGCGGTTCTGGCGAGTGGAACGAACGAACGACACGCTGTTCGCGACCCGTGCCCGATACCTGCTGTCCTCCGGCGCCGAGCGGAACGGCTGAGGCATGCGGGCCCGCCCCGACGATCACGGTCGCGAGACGGGTCGAGGTGTCCGGAACCGCCAGGACTACAGAACACCCGTTCGATTCGGTAGATGATGTCACGGGCGGCGCGGTCACTGGACATCTCCCCTGCTCAGGTGTCCGGTGACAGGCATCTCGGCCCGTCGACAGCCGTGACCTGGGCAGATCAACTTCGATGGCAAAATCCGTGGGCGTCCTTTTGCCGTTGAAGTCGGCCCCCGACCACCGGACCATGATCTTGCCAGTCAAGTCGGCTCTTCGGGGGTGGCCGCGGGCGGTGAGGAGGGCGACGACGGCTCTGATTGTTTCGGGGTGGGTGGCTGCTTCGACGAGGTCTGGCGTGGTGGGACTGAGGCCAGGGTTCGAGGCGATGGCCTTCGCTGTCTCCCGCTCGGTCAGCTTGCCTCCCCGGCGCATTCCGAACAAGGCCGAAATCATCTCGTAGTCGAGCAGGCCGGGTGCCGCGAACGATTCGACACCGCGAGTCGACGGCGCACGGCGACCCCGCCCGCGCTGTGGTCTGTCAGCGTTCGCACCAACGCCGAACAGTCGATCACGGCCATGACCTTACTGTAGCCGCTGCGCCTGCAATATTGCAGGCACAGCGGTCCAGGTCGTCAACGCGCCGCCGACGGTCGCCGCGTCCCGCGGTCGACGGGAGCAGTCCGCAGCAGACTGCGATTGCCGCGGCAACCGCCAGGAGTGTGGCTGCGATCTCAGGACCTGCCAGATCCACGGAACACCCGTTCGACCCTCAATTCTACGGAAGGAAGGACAACTGATGCCCCGATAGGACGGCGTTTTCTCCCCGCCGTAAACGGCGGGGCCTCCACGCCACAAAACCGGTAAGGAGGGGGCGACCGAGGAGAATGGTGAAGCTGGAGGGGAGCCGGAGCGCCGCCTTCCCGCCACCCGCGCGCGGCGGCCACGGGACGCGAGCGCCGGACATCGCAGAGCTACGATGTCCGGCGCCGCGGTGGCCGGAGAACCCGGGCGAGCATTGCCGATTGGAATCCGTTCCGGACGCCCTGGCCAACCCCGCTACACGTCTCTCCTAGGGGACGTAATGAAGTAACAAATACGTGATCGAGAGCATCATCGCAGGTCACAGGCCTGTGGAGGGTTCGAAACGCGCAAGTTATTTCATTTCGACTCCCTAGCGGTTCGCTGTATTTCAGTGGCGTTCCGTCCGGGTCCTCTCGTCAACTCAGTCCCAGTCCCAATCCCAATCCCAGTCGTCCTTGTGGTGCCGGTCCTTACCG
>NZ_CDWRCL010000086.1:0-9051 GCF_977927575.1 Frankia sp. CcCS3 | reverse complement strand
CCCAACGGTCCCAGCGATCCTTGGCGATCTTTTCATCCACCGGGCCACCGAGATAGCTCAACGCCAGCGCGCTCGTAGCCGCCGGCCCCACGGTGACGAACACTGCCGCCGCCGTAGACACCGCGACAACCGCGGCTTTCCGCCTCACGGACTTGTCCACACTTCCTCCAGAACCGAGAGAGAGTGAATCGCTACCATCAGCAACAGAGACTAGTGCGCTCGACGAGGTCCGCAAACGGATCATCGGCCGGCTTCGACGATCAGCCGACTACGGAACATAGTCTTTCTGGGATGAAGAGGGGATGGCACATTTGACGTTCTCCCCTGCCTGAAGGCGGGATTCCAACCCCTATACACCCACCGGAAGGGGAGGTGCGGAATGCGGAAGCCTGTAGAGGCCATCGCTGAATCCTTCGCGTTCGCGGGAGAGCACGGATGTCGTGCCCGTGTTCTTCAGCGTCGCGGCGGAAGAGCGACAAAAACGTCCATCGACGGACGGTTCAACAGTGGCACGGACCACATCTCGTCGGCCCACCGGCTCCCGTCAACGGAGAGCCAGCGGACGACCTGGAGTCCACGGGCCAGACCGGCATGCTCAGCCGGTCGTGATGCCCACCTCGGCCCGCAACCGGGAGATGTCCGCCACCGCGAGCCGTGGCCCCGGCCGCAGCACCTGTTCCTCTCGCAATGCCGCCACGTGTGCGGCCACCGTGCTCCGGGCGAGTCCCAGGGACTCCGCGACGGCATCGAGCGAGAACGGCACCCGCATCGGATCGGGCAGCTCCGGTCCGGCGAGGGCGACCAGTTCCAACAGCAGGCGGACGACCCGCTGCCGCGGCGAGAAATGCACGAGCTGATGCTGGTAGGGAACCGTTTCGGACAGCTTGCTCACCACGTAGTCAGCGAGCGCTCCCTGAACGCCGTGCCGCCGCAGGAAGGAGTCGAGCATGGCGGCGGAGACCCGATGCGCCTCGCATCGATCGATCGCCTGCACCGTGGCGGTACGTCCGGTTCCGATTCGCGCCATCTCACCGATCATGTCCCCGGGCGAGCGCAGCGCCAGCAGGAGGGCCGAGCCCTCCGCGTCCATGCGCACCACCTTCACCCGGCCGGTGGTCAGCAGAAACAGGAAATCATCTGGATCGCCCTGACGCAGCAGCATCTGCCGCGACCGGAAATGGCACCGGGAACCGCATGACAACAACGCCTGCCAGAGACGGTCGCCGAGGATCGCCTGCATTCCCCGCCGGGCAGGCCGGACAGAATCGGTCATCCCACAGAAGTATCGCGGATCGGACCCGCATTCGGCGCCGCCACCGAGAGGATGCGGCTGAGGTGACCGACCAGCGGTCTTGTCCGATCAATCCTTTCTATCCGGTTCGCCCGGTTTGCTCTCGGCCGCGATGTGCCGATGTGCCGTGCCGTGCCGCGGATGGTCGAACTGCTGCCATCCGCGGCACGGCGCCCGGCTCCCGTGCCATCGGCGCAGGGCCTCGTTCACCGGCCGGGCCGGGACCCGGGTGAACGGGTTACTCGACTACTCGACGCCCTCGAAAATCCAGCCCCTGTCCTCGCTGAAGATGGGTGACAGGGCAACCAGCGGCGGGTAGATGAGCGCCGGGTGAAGCCCCAGGGTCAGTTCATTGTCCGGGACACCGATGGTGAAGGTACCCGACTGGGGGCCATCAGCGATCTTCCATTCACGCGGCTCCGGGAGCACACGTACCCGCTCGAACGCGTCCGGGTCACCATCGAAGCCCACAAAAGCCCCGCCGGACGGCTTGCGGATCGTGTAGGTGTCGTCGTCGGCGCGCTGCACCTGCCACACCTGCCCGTCGCCGTCGCCGTCGGGCAGAAGGACGAGGTTGCCCCCGCCCACGTCGGTGAGGGTCTGCTGCCCGGCGATGCTGATCCGGTAGATGCCGTCGATCACACTTGCCACGCTTGGCTCCTCTTCCGTCAAAGGAACAACTGGTCACGGTTGCAACCAGCCGCGATTGAGAATGTTGCTGCCTACACCAGAGTCAGAAGGAGGATCTTCCCTTTAATGACATGATGAGGCCCTTTTCGGCGGTTCGATGAGACAGGAAGGCTCTGCGATGGAGCACTGGACGAGCAGACCGTGGTGGCACCGGACATCCAGGACGCCGCCACCATCATGCCCGCTACCGTCGGCATTTCGGATCAGCGGCACACACTAAAAATGCAGATCAAGAACCGAGGAACATCGCCTGGATCGCACCGATTTGACCCCGGAAATCCACTCTGGGACCAGCAGCGGGGATCAGCGCAAGACAGTGGGCACGCCACCTTTGCGGACGTCGGACGGCACCGCCCACCGCAGACTCTCTCGAAGCACCGGACGCCACACGCCGAAGTCACGGTGGCGTAGCCCGAGGTTCAGCGCGCAGAACACGCCGAAGGACATTCCGGCGAAGATCCGGTCAGCCTGGCCCAGTGCCGGTCGAGGTGTCCTTTCTTCGGACACGGTGATGGATGCCGGCCGTCCCGGACCGGGACAGCCGGGACAGCCGGGATAACCCGGACAGATGGTCGCGCCAGCGGGGCCAGACCAGGAAGGCCTCGGCTTCGAGCATCGCCAGGGCGATCCGTGGTAGCTCGGAACTGGCGGAGTAGCAGATGTAACGGGGCTGCCAGGTGGGTTGGAATTTGGCGTTGAACCGGTACAAGCTATCGATTTGGAACCAGCGGGACAAGAATATTAACAGGGAACGCCAACAGCGGATGACCGGCCCGGCGCCCAGGCGCTCGCCGCGTTCGAGCGCGGACCGGAAGAACGCGAAGTTCAGCGACAGCCGTTCGACGCCCAGCTCGCGGGCCTGGCGCAGGGCGCTGACGATGAGGAACTCGTTCAGCCCGTTGTCGGCGGTCCGGTCCCGCGTCATCGCGTCCAGCGACAGGCCGTTGGGTCCCCACGGCACGAAGTGCAGCAGGGCGCGCAGCCGGGGCTCGGTGCCGGCCGCGCCGGCATGCGACGCGTCGTCTCCGGTTCCGCTCGTCGTGTCGTTCGCCGGGTGACCCGGAGCACCGTTCACCGGGTCGTCCGCGTCGCGGGGGCCCGCATCATGGGAGAAGGCCATCACGGCCACGCAGTCGCCGTCCGCGCCGCCGCCGAGGCGGCCGAGCGCCATCGAGAAGCCCCGTTCCGTCTGGGTACCCCGCCAGGCCGCGGCCTGTGCCTTCAGCTGGGCGAGGTCGGCCGGCGCGAGATCGCCGACCCGCCGCGCGACCGCAGTGTAGCCGGCGCGTTCCACCCGGGCGACCGCCTGGCGAACGTTACGCATCGCCCGGCCCTCCAGCATGAACGACGCCGTGTCGACGATGGCCTCGTCACCAAATTCCAGCGCGCACAGACCGGCGCGGGTCCAGGCGAAGCCACCCGCCTCCGAGCAGCCGAGGACCGCCGGCATCCACGCATGGTCGGCCGCCTCGCGCAGGAACTCCCTGATGGCCCCCGGCCAAGCCTCCCGGTCACCGAGCGGGTCTCCGCTGGCCAGCATCACGCCGGAGACCACCCGGTAGGCCACGCAGGCCTTGCCGGTCGGTGACCAGATCACCGACTTGTCCGACCGCAGCGCGAAGTATCCCAGCGAGTCGGCCTTGCCATGCCGGGCCAGCAGGGCACGTATCCGTTCCTCGTCGGAGTCGGTCAGCCGGGGCCGGGGCTCGGGCGGTCGCAGCGCGAGGTAGCCGGTGGTCACGATGGTCAACAGGCCCATCGTCAGCAGCACGCGGGCGGCGAGGTCGGAGAACCGGTCGGAGGTGAACCGCAGCGGACCGGGGATCCCGACGAGTCCCTCGACGATCTGTTCGAACTGAGCGGACAGCGAATGCGGGCCGACGATCCGGTCCTGGCGCAGATAGAGCAGCAGGAACCCGATCCCGATCGAGACGACGGTGAGCAGCAGGCCGACGCCGAGCGCCCGCCAACGCGTCGACGGGTCGCCCTTGGCCCGGAACTCCCCGTGAACCAGCAGCAGGGCGATAAGCAGCGCGGCCGATCCGGCCGCCTCCTCGTAGTCCAGACCCTTGGCAACGTGGAGCACGATGCTCACGCCGAGCAGGACCACCACGGCCCGCCAGGCCCGCCGCTTGCGGCGGCGCAGCCCCGGCGTCAGCAGCACGAGCAGCATGCCGACGACGACGGTAAACGCGGCGGCCTGCTGGGAGGCTGCAGGGGGCAGGAGCACTCGCAGGTCCTCCAGGCCGGAGCGCCACTCCGGGGTGACCGCGGAGACGACGTCGACCAGGCCGACAACCAGGGCCAGCAGCGCAGCGGCCCGAGGCGCCCACGGCCGTTTCCAGGGGGGCAGCACGGGCATCCTGCTGCTCTTCCTGCCGGAACGGGCGCCGGGTGGTGTCGTCAGCGGCGGGGCCGACGACGCCGGTGAGGCCGATGACGCCGCCGAGGCCGACAGGGCACGCGGTGCCTGGGGGGCAGGCGGTGTGGGAGGGACGGGAGAGGCGGGAGAGGCGGCGGGCCCCCGACCGACCGGACCAGACCGGGCGGACAGGCCCCGGCGGGCGCCGGACAGACCGGGTTTCGGCCGCACCGCCGGGCGTGGCCACCACCGGCGCCGGATGACAGCGCGCTCGTTCGCCTCGGGCGGCGCGTTTCCCCCCCGCCGCCCGTCGGCGTGGCGCCCGGCCGAGGTGCCCGATGCCCCGGTCCCGCTCGAGATACTCATGATCCCTATCGTCTCCCGATGGGTCGCTTGCTACGGCGCTCAGGATCTGGAGACGATAAACCGCCCCGTCACAGACGTTCCTCGGGCCACCCGGTCGTAGCCGGGCCGGGCCTCGGGGTGGTCACGCGGAGAGGGCGCCGAGTCGCGGACGAGAGCCAGGCAGGCGTCCCCGGGCCGGCCGGGAAGGACGACCTGGACGATCTCCGCCCGAACGTCTAGACATACCAGGCAGATTGGCTCATATACGACATTTAGGCAGTTAACTCACTTATCACTCCCATCCGGACGGAGGTGGCCCTGTGAGGTCGATCCGCGGTCTGCTTGTCCTGCACTGCCGCTGCGGCCATGCGCGTCATGACCACGAGCACTACCGGCCCGGCTCGGATTGCGGCCGATGCGGGTGCCCGGCTTGGACCCTATGGAGGCGACGTTGACGCCCTGAACCTAGAGTAAGACGGCAGGACGCCGGTCGACCAGATCCGCCGCTCACACGGCGTCACCTCCTGCTGTCCGCCAGACACGATCAACACCAGGTCACACGTCATTGGCCCTTGTAGCCCTCGGCATCGATCCGCGCACCGGCTCATCTCATGATTTCCGGGCTTGGTCTCGGCCCATCCTCCTCCCGATATGAAACTTTCTGAGGATGCCGGCGACCGACAGCTCGGTGTCGAGATACCACGTGCCGACGATTACCCCTCCGATGAGGACAACACCGAAACCGATCAGCCACGACAGGATGGTGAACACAACCCCGATCCCGCCATAGCTACGCTCGTTCGCCACGATCGAAGCCGAGAATGCCAGCCGGCTGACGACACCCAGACCAGTCAGGCCGATCGTCGTGAACAGGGCTGTCGGCCACGAGTCCCGCCAGCTCATCCGGCCGATGGTGAGCACCCGGACCCCGACCCACAAGAAGAGCGCCAGGATCACGGTGGCTACCAGGCCGTAGCAGACCTGACCAGCCACGGTGCCGGTGAGCAGCGCCCCGAGACTCGTGGTAGCGACAAGAAAGAAGATCAGTCCGCAGAGCCAGACGACCTGGGCCAGTAGGCCGCGTAGCCCGAATGGCTTCAGCCTGAAGACCCGCACATAAATGGACTGGACGGACGCAGCCAGACTCAGTCCGCCAATTATCAGCCAGAGCACTCCCAGTACTGTCCAGCCAGTGATGACGGTTCCGCTCCGCGGGGTAAAGAGTCGTTCCACGGCCATCGCCGCATCATGGCTCAACCCCATGCGCGCGATGATTATGTCCGCCGCACCGCCCTGCCGCAGCGGCGACAGCGCCGCCAGCGTGATGACAAAAGGAAAGAAAATCATCAGGATCATCGCGGCGAGATTCATCGCCCTGTTAATCAGATCCGCCTCATGTAGTCTGGACGCCAGGTCTCCTACCGAGGACTGCCCTGCACGCACCCGGGCTGTCCCGACGCGCGCACAGAGCGTCCTGATTGGCCGCCGCAGCGCGCCGCTGCGGTGAGCGCCAGCGCCGCCAGACGGCCGCGACGCAAGATTGTTATTACTCGTACGCCAGCTCCGGGGCATGGCGTCCTCCCCACAGCACCGGGTTCATCGCCGGATCCGCCGAATGCCCTGTGGGAACGTAATGAAGTAACAAATACGTGATCGAGAGCATCATCGCAGGTCACAGGCCTGTGGAAGGTTCGAAACGCGCAAGTTATTTCATTTCGACTCCTGTGTGCGGCGCTCGCCCTCCGGGGCGGGGACTCAAGCAGCCGCTTCAGTCGATGATGAGGGCGATGAAAATGATGCAGACGATGATGTTGATGAGCCAGCTGTGGGTGTTCATCCAGTCTCGGACGCGCGGTGCGGCGACTTCTGCCCGTCTATGGAACAGTACCCGGGCAAGCAGCGGCAGTGCCGCCACCGTAACGGTCATCCCGATGAACGGGAGTGCTGCCGCATAGGACGCGTTGTTCTGCTGCAGATGTATTCCAACCGTCATCATAATCACGATGTCCGAGGGCATCAGCAGAATGACGAACAGTCCGACTTGGAACGCCTTCATCAGATCTGCCGCCATCAGCGTCATCAGCCATTTCGGCGGCTCCACCGTTTCGCGCCGCACCCAGTTCTTCACGGCGGCGGCTGCCAACAGGCCCACCAGTACGTACTGGATGATCTGGCCGGCTGAACCGTTACTCCTCGGGCTGCCCAGGTCGACATCGCTGTCTAGCAGTGCAGCAAGGCCCATCATGACGGCCACACCGGTCGCTGTCGCGACCGCCACACCGGCCAGGAACCCCAGAGATACCCGCCCGGCTCGTGGCGTGGTAACGAAGATGATCGCCGACATGATCTGTGGTCCGATCATCATGGTGATTGCCAGCGGGAGAATCTGGAGACCGTCCATGGATGCTCCCCACCGCTTGACCATGCTGACTCACGCGAGAATCCTAGCCCTCTCGCGCTCGAACTCCTGGTCGTTGAGCAGTCCGCGGCGGTGCAGGTCGTCGAGCTTGGCCAGCTCGTCAGCAATGCTGGTCGTGCGGGTCGCGGCGCGGAGGTAGCCGCGGACCGCCTCCTCCTCGTACTGCTTGTGGAGCACCATCCGATCCTGCATCCCGTCGCCGCGCACGATCAAGTAACTCAGGATACCGATGACCGGAAGCACGAGGACAAAGATCGACCAGCCGGCCTTCCCCCAGCCGGACAGATCCCGACTACGAAAGATATCAGCATAGATAACAAACAGGAAATAGATCCAGACGGCAAACAAAAAGATAAACAGAACTGTTAGAAAAGCATTAAGCAACGGATAGTCCATAACCACTTCCTCGCTCGCCGAGCCAACAGCCGGACCGGGTCCTCCCGGCCCGTGCGCGTCAGGTGCGCCGCATTACCACAGCCATTACCTACCGCCTGTTCGCCGCGTCAAACCCAGCATCACCCGAAACTCACCCTCTCGTCTCGGCCCGATGCCGCAGACGGTGGCCGGGGGCACTAGGTGACCAGGGGCACTGACGGAAGACGGTCGGCTTGGGGCGTCCGGCCGGACTTGCGGGCCTTCGTCTTAGCACCGTCCCACTTCGCTTGAAGTTGACCATGGTGTACCCACCAGTCGGCCATGCCCGGCGTGGCGGCAGTCCGGAGCCGGTGCGCGGCTGGCTGCCCTACGGCCTCTCCCACGGCCCTCCCAACGTGGGATCAGCTGGACGATCGATGGTCATCGGCGGCCAAATGTCCACGCACGGCACTCACCCGTCCGGGGGATCCCGGAAATGGCGTCAACGGCACGTGGTGTGCTGGCAGGAAGAAGGCCGGCGCGGGTCACGCGTACGGACGGCGCCAGTGCGCGACAGGGGGACCGCCGGATGACACATCATCGAAGTCCACGAAGCCAACCTGACGGCTACCTTAATATATCGCGGTCATCCACAAGAGCAGTGACACCGTGAAAGTGGTCTCGGTCATGAACTACAAGGGCTGAGTCGGAAAGACCACTCTGACGGCGAACATCGGCGCGGAGATCGCCCGCTGGGGAAAACGGGTTCTTCTGATCGATCTTGATCCGCAGGCGAGCCTCACCTTCTCCTTCTACCGGCCGGAGGACTGGCGGGCGCACCTCGCCGAGGGCCGGACCATCAAACAGTGGTTCGAAGCCTGGCGGATGGACGGGCCGGTGCCGGGACTCGAGGCGCTCGTCACCGCCCCCACGGTGGCGAACTCCCGCATCGCGCATGGCGGTGGCCGGCTCGACCTGATCGCGTCCCACCTTGCCCTCGGCGACGTCGAGATGGATCTCGCCGCGCGGTTGGGTGGGGCACAGATCCACCGGTCGACACGCCACTACTTCGACGTCTATCTGCGTCTCGCGGCCGGGCTTGCCACCCTGCCCGGGCGGCTCTACGATCTGGTGCTCATCGACTGCCCGCCGAACTTCGGCGTCATCACGAGGTCCGCCGTGGCGGCCAGCGACCAGCTGCTCATCCCGGCCCGCCCGGACGAGCTGTCCACCCTCGGAATCGATCACCTGCAGTCCCGGCTGCGCCGGTTCACCTGGGAGTTCAACCAGGTCGCTGATCTGCAGGCCGACCTCCGGCCGGCCGTGAAGAAACTGGAACCGATGATTCTGGGCGTCGTCTTCACGATGGTCCAGTACTACGGTGGTCAGCCCGTTTCGGCGCTGCGGCCCTACATAGCGCAGACCAGAAGCCTCGGGCTGCCCGTCTTCGAGGCGATGCTCCGGGAGAGCAACAAGCACTTCGCCGGCGCGGCCCGCGCCCAGCTCCCCGCCATTCTCACCGAGCAGCTCAGCCGGGAACTCGCCTGGGAACTGCAGAGCCTGGTCGAGGAGTTCCGGCCCTTCGAAGTT
>NZ_CDWRCL010000085.1:14815-15403 GCF_977927575.1 Frankia sp. CcCS3 | reverse complement strand
TCGGGAAGGTGCGGGAGACGCCGCAGCGGGAGTCGACGCCGTTTCACCCGCGGTCGCCGTACGGGGTGGCGAAGACGTTCGGTCACTATCTGACGGTGAATTATCGGGAGTCGTACGGGACGTTCGCGTGTTCGGGGTTGTTGTTTAATCACGAGTCGCCGCGGCGGGGGATCGAGTTCGTGACCCGGAAGATCTCGCGGGCGGTGGCGCGGATTTCGTTGGGGTTGCAGGACTCGTTGTCGTTGGGGAATCTGGAGTCGCGGCGGGACTGGGGTTTCGCGGGGGATTACGTGGAGGCGATGTGGCGGATGCTGCAGCAGGACGCGCCGGACGACTATGTGGTGGCGACCGGGGAGACGCACAGTATCCGGGAGTTGTTGGATGCGGCGTTCGGGTGGGTGGGGATCTTGGACTGGTCGGGGTTCGTGCGGCAGGATCCCCGGTTTTTCCGGCCGGCTGAGGTGGATGTGCTGGTGGGGGATTCGTCGAAGGCGCGGGAGGTGTTGGGGTGGAAGCCGCGGGTGGGGTTCGAGGAGTTGGTGGCGATGATGGTGGACGCCGACGTCGCCGCCGAGACGGAATCGGCCG
>NZ_CDWRCL010000085.1:0-14645 GCF_977927575.1 Frankia sp. CcCS3 | reverse complement strand
ACAAGGCACTGACAATCCGTTGAGCACCGTTCCCGGGCGTACCAGGCGGCCGACCACCCCGGCGCGGGTGAACCGGCCCCACGCGGGCATTCCGTTGCGCGGGGTGGGGAGTACCCCTGCGTATGTCGTCGGGGAGGACTCCGCATGAAGCGCAATACCGCCCAACTGGGCGGCGCGTCGGCCGCGATCGCGACCGACGGCTGGACGCTGCGTAAACGCCTAAAACAGACCCGGGGCACCCGGCTGCGGGGGGCGGTGCGCGGCGCCATCCCGCTGGCGCTGGCCGGCCAGCTCGCCAACCTCGCCAACATGGGCGTCACGCTGATCATCGCGCGCGCGATGAGTACCCGGTCCTACGGCGCGGTCGCCCAACTGATCGCAATCTTCTTCATCGTGTCCATGCCGGGCAGCGCCCTGCTCGTGGGGGTGGTCCGGCGGATCACCACCTGGCAGCACAGCGGGCAGTTGGACCTGGTGGCGCAGTGGGTCCGCCGGGTCCGCCGGGTCGGGGTCGCGCTCGTGCTGGTCGTCGCCGTGCTCGCGGTAGCCGCTCGGGGCTTCGTGGCCCACGAGCTGTCGCTGCCCGGTCCCGGCGGCGTCGCCGAGATCGTGACCGCCGGTGCCGCCTGGTGTCTGCTCTGCGTCGACCGGGGGCTGCTGCAGTGCGGCCGGCTCTATCCGGCGCTGGCCGCCAACCTGCTCGTCGACGCCGCAGTGAAGACGGTGTTCACGATCGGGTTGGTGCTCGCCGGTCTGGACGAGACCGGCGCGGCGATCGGCGTCCTGCTCGGTGTGCTGGCCGCCCTCGCCCACACGCGGTCCACGCTGCGCCGCCACCCGGACGCGGTCGTAGGAATGTCGCCCGAGCCGGGCTCGCCCGCGGCGCCCACGGCCCGGCTGGCCATCGAGGTCGGCGCCGCTCTCGTCGCGCTGGCGATGCTCGGCCTCCTGCAGAACATCGACGTCCTTATGCAGGGCCGGCTCGCCCCCGACCAGTCGGGCTCCTACGCGGCCGTCTCGGTGGCCAGCAAGGTACTCGTACTGGCGGCGGTCGTACTGGCCGGCTTCCTGCTGCCGGAGGCCGCCGATCGACGACATCTCGGGCAGCACGCCCTCCATCAACTCGGAGCAACGCTAGCGATACTCCTCGTACCCGCACTGGGGCTGCTCTCCGCCGCTCTCCTCGCACCCGACACACTTCTCTCCCTGGCCTTCGGCTCTCGCTTCACCGATGCCTCCGGCGCGCTTCTCCCCTTGGCCGCAGCGATGACCTGTCTCGGAGCTACCGTGCTGTTCACCCACTACCTGCTCGCTCTCGGCGAGCGTGGCGTACTGCTGGCCCTGGGGCTGGCCGCCGCCGCGGCCGTCCCCCTCATGCTGTGGGCGGACGGATCACCGACGAGCACCGCCCGCGCCAACCTCGCCTGCCAGGCCGTGCTGGCCATCGTCACCGGCCTGTCGGTGCTCGCCGCCGCCCGCCGGACGGCTCGGGCATGAGCGCCGCGAGCAATCGTCGCGGCCCCGGCGCGACGATCCCGCCGACCCCCGATGGCCTCGTCGTGCCGCCGGCCGTCCCGGTCCCGCCGGCCGTCCCGGTCCCGCCGGGCCTCCTGGCCGCGCAGGTGGGAGCGCCCAGGATCGAGGCCGGGCCGCGCCGACTCTCCCTCGCCGAGCTGGTCGAGACTTCGGGACTGCGCCGCGTGCACATGCTGGCCTGGCGTGATCTCGACGACCCCGAGTCGGGCGGGTCGGAGCTGCACGCCGACAAGGTCGCGGAGCTGTGGGCGCAGGCCGGCATCGACGTGAGCCTGCGCACGGCCGTGGCGTCCGGCCATCCGGAGTCCGTCCACCGCAACGGCTACACGGTGGTCCGCAAGGCGGGCCGGTACTCGGTCTTCCCGCGCACAGCGGTGTCCGGCGCGCTGGGCCGCGGCGGGCCCTGGGACGGTCTGGTCGAGATCTGGAACGGGATGCCGTTCTTTTCCCCGGTCTGGGCCCGCTGCCCCCGGGTGGTGTTCCTGCACCACGTGCATGCCGAGATGTGGCGGATGGTGTTGTCCCCGAAGCTGGCCAGGATCGGCGAGACCGTCGAATTCAAGATCGCTCCACTGCTGTACCGGCGTACGCGCATCCTGACGCTGTCCCCGTCGTCCCGGCACGAGATCATCGAACTGCTCGGCCTGCCGCCGCGCAACATCTCGGTCGTGCCGCCGGGCATCGACCCGTCGTTCTCCCCCGCAGGCGATCGCTCGCCGCATCCGCTCGTCCTCGCTGTCGGGCGTCTGGTGCCGGTGAAACGGTTCGACGTCCTCATCGACGGGCTCGTCCGCGCCCACGATGAACATCCGGCGATGGAGGCGGTCATCGTCGGCGAGGGCTACGAGCGGGTGGAGCTAGAGAAGCGGATCTCCGCTGCCGGAGCCGGCGGCTGGCTGCACCTCGTCGGGCGGGTCGACGACGACGCCCTGCTGGCGCTGTATCGGCGCGCCTGGGTGCTGACCTCGGCCTCGGCCCGTGAAGGCTGGGGCATGACGATCACCGAGGCCGCTGCCTGCGGCACGCCGTCGGTCGCGACGAAGATCGCCGGACACACCGACGCGGTCGTCAACGGCGAGACCGGCGTGTTGGTGGAGGATCCGGCCGACCTGGGCAAGACACTGGCCGGCGTGCTGACCGATCACGATCTGCGCGCCCGGCTGTCCGCCGGGGCGCTGGCGCATGCGGCGACCTTCACCTGGGCGCAGACGGCTCGCTCGACGTTCGCGGCACTCGCCCGGGAGGCGGCCCGGCATCAGGGCCGCCGCTCCACCGCGGCCCGGGCCGCGGACCTGGTTGGGCCGCACCGGTGACTGCGGTAATCCGGTGATCCGGTGACCGTGACCACGTCGCCGTCCGGTCCGGCCCCCTCCGGTCGCACCGAGTCCGGTCGCACCGAGTCCGGTCCGGCCTCGGCGACGATCCGGCGGCGGCCGCCATCCTGGCCGACCCTGGTGCTGGCCGCCGTGGCGTATCTGCCGCTGCTGGCGACGGCACCAGGAAAGATCGGCGCCGACACCAAGGCGTACCTCTACCTCGATCCGAGCCGGATGCTGCGCCGGGCGGTCTCCATGTGGGACCCCGGCATCGGCATGGGCACCGTCACCCATCAGAACATCGGCTACCTGTTCCCGCAGGGCGCCTTCTACTGGCTGCTGGATCTCGTCGGCCTGCCCGACTGGGTCGCGCAGCGGCTGTGGACGGGCTCCATCCTGTTCGGCGCCGGCACCGGCGTGCTGTTCTTGCTCCGCTCGTTCCGCTGGCCCGACCGCTTCGCGTTCGTCGCCGCGTTCGGCTACATGCTCTCGCCCTACATCCTGGAGTACGAGGCGCGGATCTCGGCGATCCTGCTGCCCTACGCCGGACTGGGCTGGTTGATCGGCATCACCGTGCGCGGGTTGCGCGAGGCGGAGTCCGGCCGGGCCGGCTGGCGCTTCCCCGCCGCCTTCGCCCTCGTGGTCACGACGATCGGCAGCATCAACGCCTCCAGCCTGATCTTCATTCTGTCCGCCCCACTGCTGTGGATACCGTTCGCCGTCTGGGGTACCCGCGAAGTCCGGCTCGGCGCCGCCGTGAGTATGTGCACCCGTGCGGTGCTGGTCGTCCTCGTCACGTCGGCATGGTGGATCGCGGGGCTCTACACCCAGGCCGGTTACGGCCTCAACGTCCTCGCCTTCACCGAGACAATCGAGACGGTCGCCAGCAGCTCGCAGGCCTCTGAGGTGCTGCGGGGCCTGGGCAACTGGTTCTTCTACGGGCAGGACGCGCTCGGTCCGTGGATCGGGCCGGCCACCCACTACACCCAGAGCATCTGGCTGACCGCGGTCAGCTTCGCCATACCCATCCTCGCCCTGATCGGTGCCTCGGCCATCCGCTGGGGCCAGCGCGGCTACTTCGTCGCGCTGATCCTGCTGGGCACCACGATCGCCGTCGGCGTCTACCCGTACGACGATCCCTCGCCCTGGGGACGGCTGTTCAAGGACTTCGCCGAGGGATCGACGGCCGGTCTCGCGCTGCGTTCGCTGCCCCGGGCGGTCCCCCTGGTCGCGCTGGGCATGTCGGTGCTGCTCGCGGGCGGGCTCGCCGCGCTCTGGGAGCGGTACGCGGCGGCCGGTCCGACCGCTACGGCTGCTACGGCTGCCCCAGGTGCCCCAGGTGCCCCGGGTGGGCGGCCGGTCCGGTCGGGCCGGCGCCGGCGGCTGGTCCCGCCGCTCGCCACCGGGGTGGTCCTGCTGTTGCTGGCCCTCGACATGTCACCGCTGTTCCGCGGCGAGTTCGTCGAGCCGTTACTCGAACGCCCCGAGCACGTCCCCGCCTACGAGACCGAACTCGCGCGCGCCCTGGACACTAGGAACAACGGGACGCTTGGGAACAACGGCACGCGGGTGCTGGAGCTTCCCGGTGCCGACTTCTCCCACTACCGCTGGGGAAGCACCCTCGACCCGGTCACCGAGGGGCTGATGGACCGTCCGCTGGTCGTGCGGGAACTCATCCCCTACGGCGAGGCGGGCAGCGTCGACCTGGTCCGCTCGCTGGACCGCCGGTTGCAGGAGAGGGTGTTCGAAACCTCCGCCCTGCCGAATCTCGCCCGGCTGATGGGCGTCGGCGACGTGGTGCTGCGCAGCAACCTCGCCTACGAGCGGTACCGGACCCCGCGCCCCCGGGCCACCTGGAACCTGTTCACCTCGACCAGACCGGACGGGCTGGGCGTACCGCAGACCTTCGGACCGCCGGTCGCCGAGGATCCCGGTATCCCGTTCACCGACGAGGTCACCCTCGGCACCGACCCGTCGGTGCCCGATCCGCCGGCGCTGGCCGTCTTCCCGGTCAGCGGCGCGCAGCCGATCGTGCGCACCGCCACCACCGCGCGGCCCCTGCTCGTCAGCGGCAACGGGGAGGCGCTGGTAGACGCGGCGGCCTCCGGCCTGCTCGCCGAGCCGATCGCCGACGGGCGGGCGATCCTCTACGCCCCGGCACTCGCCACCGATCCCGCCGCGATGCGCCAGGCCCTCGACGACGGTGCGGACCTGCTCATCACCGACACCAACCGGCGGCGCGCCGAACGGTGGACGGGCATCCGGGAGAACTTCGGCTACGTCGAGCAACCCGGGGTCAGGCCGCTGGCGAAGGACCCGAACGACAACCGGCTGCCGATGTTCCCCGACCAGAACGTGACCAGCGAGACCACCGCCGCCCTGCACGCCCCGGGATCCCCGGCGAAGATCGCTGAGGTGACCGCCACCAGCTACGGGAACAGCTTCTCCTACGGGGCGTCCGACCGACCGGTCCGCGCGATCGACGGCGACCCGGGCACCGCGTGGCGGGTCGGCGCCTTCACCGACCCGGCCGGGGAGGCCTGGCAGACCACGCTGGCCGAGCCGACGGCGACGGACCAGATCCGCCTCGTCCAGCCGCTGACCGGGCCGCGCAACCGGTGGATCACTCGGGCGACGCTGACCTTCGACGGCGGCTCCCCGGTGACCGTCGCGCTCACCGACGCCTCCCGCACCGCCGCCGGGCAGGTCGTGCGCTTCCCCACCCGGGCCTTCCGGACGTTGCGCATCCACATCGACGCGACGAACACCGGCCGGCAGCGCAGCTACGACACCGTCTCCGCGGTCGGGTTTGCCGAGGTCGCCATCCCCGGAGCGAACGGGGCACCGCTGACGGCCGAGGAGGTGCTGCGGATGCCGAGCGACAGCCTCGACGCCGCCGGCGCCGCCTCCCTCGGCCACCGGCTGGCGCTGGAGCTGTCCCGGGACCGGGCCAACCCGTCGGAACCGTTCAAGCAGGACACCGAGTCGGTCATCAGCCGGTCGTTCTCCCTGCCGACGGCCCGGACCTTCGCGCTCACCGGCACCGCCCGCGTCTCCGCCTATTCCCCCGACGACCGCGTCGACCAGGTGCTGGGCCGCCCGGCCGCCCTCCCGGTGGTGACCTCCTCCGGCCGGCTGCCGGGATCGCTCGCGGCGCGGGCGTCGAGCGCCTTCGACGGAAACCCGGCCACCGCGTGGAGCCCGGGCATCGGCAACCCGCGGGGCAGCTGGATCCAGGTCGCCTCGCCGACCCCGTTGACGGTCTCGTCGATGACGATGTCGATCGTCGCCGACGGTCGGCACTCGATCCCGACCCGCATCGGGATCGAGGTCGACGGCCAGCGGGTCGGCGCGGTGGCCGTGCCTCCGGTCACCGACACCTCGGCGCGCGGGGGCACCCGCGAGGTGGCCCTCACCTTCCCGGCCGTTACCGGTGGCACGTGGAAGTTCGTCGTCGACGACGCCCGGACCGTCACCAGCATCGACCCCATCAGCCGCTCGCCGCTGGCGATGCCGGTGGGCCTCGCCGAGATCGGGATGCCCGGCCTCGCGGCCGGCGCCGCGGGTACCGGTCAGCCCGCGGCGGGCACGACAGGCACGGCAGGGAGCACCAGGACGGGGCTGTTGCCGGCCCAGATCCCCGCGCCCTGCCGGACCGACCTGCTGAGCATCGACGGTCAGCCGGTGGGGGTGCAGGTCACCGGGGGCACCGCCGACGCGGTCAACCGGCTCGGGTTGACCGTCGCCACCTGCGGCCAGCCGGTCACCCTCGGCCCGGGGGAGCACGTGATCCGGACCACCGACGGGGCCCTCGCCGGCATCGATCTCGATCGCCTGCTGCTGGCCTCGGACGCCGGCGGCGGCCCGTGGCTGAACGCGACCGGCGCCGCCTCCGCCGTCTCCCCTGCCGGGACCCCACCAGCCGCGACGGGCACCACCGGCACGACGTCGGCCGCCACGCCACGGGTGACGGTCCAGTCGGCCGGCGACACCTCCTTCACCGTCGACGTGACGGGGGCGCGGCCCGGTACCCCGTTCTGGCTGGTGCTCGCGGAGAGCCTCTCCCCGGGTTGGAAGGCGACCGTGGGCGGCGCCGACCTGGGTACCCCCAGGCTGGTGGACGGCTACGCGAACGGCTGGCGGATCACCCCGACGGCCGCCGGGTTCACCGTCACGCTGACCTGGGCCCCGCAACGGATCGTGTGGTTCTCCCTGGTGTTGTCCGCGGTGACGGTGCTGCTCTCCCTCGCGCTGGTGATCTTCTACACCCGCCGAGCCCGCGCGACCGTGGCCACGCGGTCGTCCCGAACGTCCCGGGCACCCGAGCCGGATCTGCCGACGGCCGAGCCGTGGTCCGACCGGGCGGGGCGTGCCAGCCCGCGCACCACCGTGCTCGCCGTGTTGGGGATGGGTCTGCTTTCGGCGGCGCTGGTCTCCCCGGTGGCGGGGGTCATCGTCGCCCTGGCGACGGCCGTGGCGCTGCTCGTGCCCCGCGGCCGTCTGCTGACCCGCGTCGGCCCGGTGGTCTGCCTGGGCGTCAGCGCCTTGTACGTGCTGCAGGTGCAGGCCCGGCATGCGCTGCCGACGGACGGAGACTGGGTCGCCGCGTTCGGGAAGGTGGCGACGATCTCCTGGCTCACGGTGCTGCTGCTGGCGAGCGACCAGCTCGTCGCCCAGCTGCAACGACGGCGCGCGGCGGCGGCAAAGCTCTGCATCATGGATGCTTCTGCAACTAAGTTGCAGAAGCATCCATGATCTGGTTATCGTTCTTCTGCCCGCCGCACGAGAACTCCCCCGTCCACGTCGGCGGGTGCACCGCGAGGGGAGACCTGCCATGGCCACGCAGGCCGGCACCATGCCGAGGGATGGCCTTCCCACCGGGGTCCGCGGGGCGCTCGACCGCCGGGAGTGGGTGCGCGTCGGCGGCATGGCCGCGGTCATCGTCGGGCTACACGTGATCGGCTGGGTGACGCTCGCGGCAGTCATCGCACCGCACCACTACCGCTTCGGCGCTGACGGCCAGGTCTTCGGGGTCGGCCTCGGAGTCACCGCCTACACCCTCGGCCTGCGCCACGCCTTCGACGCCGACCACATCGCCGCGATCGACAACACCACCCGCAAACTCATGACCGACGGTCAGCGCCCACTGTCCGTCGGCTTCTTCTTCTCCCTCGGCCACTCCACGGTCGTGTTCGCCCTGGCGCTGCTGTTCAGCGTCGGCGTCCGCTCCCTGGCCGGGCAGATCGAAGCCGACGGCTCGACCCTGCACGACGTCACCGCCTGGATCGGTACCGCCGTCTCCGGTGGCTTTCTCTACACCATCGCCGCACTCAACCTCGTCATCCTCCTCGGCATCATCAGGGTCTTCCGCGACATGCGCCGCGGCGGGTACGACGAGGCCAGCCTAGCGGAGCAGCTGAACTCCCGCGGGCTGATGAACCGCGTCCTCGGCCGTTTCACCAGAGCGATCACCCGACCCTGGCAGATGTACCCGCTCGGCATGCTGTTCGGTCTCGGCTTCGACACCGCCACCGAAGTCGCCCTGCTCTTCCTCGCCGCCGGCGCCGCCGGGGCCGGCCTGCCCTGGTACGCCATCCTCGTCCTACCGATCCTGTTCGCCGCCGGCATGAGCCTGCTCGACACCATCGACGGCTCGTTCATGAACTTCGCCTATGGCTGGGCCTTTTCCCAACCGGTCCGCAAGGTCTACTACAACATCACCATTACCGGGCTGTCCGTCGCGGTCGCGTTCCTCATCGGCAGCGTCGAACTGCTCGGCATCCTCGCCGAGAAAGCACATCTCACCGGCGGGTTCTGGGACTGGGTCGCGGGTCTGGATCTCAACGTCGTCGGCTACTTCGTTGTCGGCCTGTTCGTCGCCACCTGGGCCGTCGCTCTGCTGGTCTGGAAGTACGGCCGTATTGAGGAGAGGTGGGCGACGGGCCTGCCCGAGGAAGGCCGGGTCGAACCCGCCGGCTGACCGCCTGGCGTCCGGTTCGGGGACCACCGACAGCACGGGCCTGGCGGCCGTCCCGAACCCGGGAACAGCCCGCACGAGGGACATGGCCGCGCCGGAGGCCGTCGCCACGCCGGGCATGGTTGCCGCGTCGACCGATCGGGAGAGCAGGAACCAGGCATCGGCTCGACCTATCGACGCGAGATCCACCCGCACCGGGTGAAAATCACGGCCACGCAGCTCGGGATAGTCATGTTCGACGACATCGTCGAACAGTTCGGCGGAGACGGCGAGCGCCAGGTCGGCCGCCGAACATCGAGCGAACTCGGCCCGGAGGGCGGCGCAGTCACGCAGTTCCGATGCCTTCACCACCGCTCGTCCCGAGAAGCCTGACTCGTCGACGCGGATGATTCCCTGGTGCATCGCGACGCGTAACCGAACCCACTCCGAATCGGGCCGGGAGTCGTTCAGGTGAAACAGCACGATGCGCAGCGCCCGGACGAAGGCAGCGACGACCCGGCCCTCGTCGATGCCCGGCGGAAGAATCGCGATCTCACCGCCGCCGGCGGCCGGAAAATCCAGTGTGCCCGGTCCATCTCGGCCAGCGCACACACCTCGTCCACCACCGTACCGAGGTCACGCTGCCACCGTCTCGGCCGCAACACACCCGGCGGCGCGGTGCCGGTCCGGTCGGTGTCCAGGGCAATACACATACGCCGGATTCCGGGCGGTCTTCCGCTCACAGGCAACCTCCGCGGCCAGAACCGGACAGCAGCCACTGTCCCGCGTCACGCGGACCGACCGCCCCGTATTCTCACGGGTTTGCGGCAAGCCGCAACGCCCCGATGTCGTGGATCACGACAGTGCGATAACCAGTGTCAAGGACGTTGCGCTGCCGCAGTTCCCGCAGCACCTTGTGCACTGTCGGCTCGGCCGCGCCGACCAGGGCGGCAAGCTCCGGCTGAGTGAGGGACACCCCGACCGATCGCCCACCGCCGGCGGCACCGCCATACGCCCGCTCCAGTTCGAGGATCACCCGTGCCACCCGCACCGCGACCGGGCACCCGCCGAACTCGACCCGACGGCGGGTCGCCGAGCGCAGTTTCGTCGCGATCGTGCTGATCACGATCTGGTGCACGTCCGGCTGCCGGCGCAGGAAGGCGACGAACGCCTCGGCCAGGATCACCTTCGCGAGCACAGCCCCGGCGGCGGTCACCGTCGCCGAACGCGGCTCGGAATCCACCCCCGCCAGCTCGCCGACGAGGTCACCGCCGTGGCGAATGGCCAGCAGCGCGAAGCCGCCGTTCTCGGTCGCCGCGGTGACCTTCACCCATCCGTTCAGCAGGAGGACGACGAAGTTGGTGGTGTCCCCCTCCCGCATCACGATCTCCTCGCTCGCGTACTCCCGGTAGAGGCCGATCTGCAGCATTTCCGCCCGGCACTCCGGCGACATGCGGCCGAGCAGACTCGCCCCCGGCCATTCCGCCCGCCGTGGCCGCGGCCCCCCGTCGGGTCCCGATCCCGTCGATCCAGCTTCCTGCCACATGCCCCGCCCCTCGCCCGCGTCATGAGATCCGTCGACGGCGCCGAACACTTATCCACCATACGATCCATATTTTCGACCGACACGGGCGTGGCCTACGGAAACACGCACGGTGGCATATGGAAGCACGACGGGGGATGCGGCGGAACTGGTGCGGCGGAGCTGGTACGAGGCGGGGGCGGGCATCGTGCGGGGCGCCAGGCGGATGACGGGACGCCCTTCACCTCAGGTCCGCACGGGAACCCGGAAATGCCATCGGGTTCAGACGCGATGCGGCATCAGTGCGTTCGCCGGAATGACCCCAAGCCGGCCGGCCTGATAGTCCTCGACGGCCTGGCGCAGTTCGGCCCGGGTGTTCATGACGAACGGGCCGTACACCTCGACGTGTTCCCGGATCGGCCGACCGCCCAGCAGCAGGACCTCGAGGTTCGGCGAGGACGCGTCCTGCCGGTCGTCCGCGGCGACACCGAGCAGATCCCCCGTTCCGAGGACCGCGAGCTGACCGGCCCGGATCGCCGTGGCGTCCGGGCCCACCGTCCCACGGCCACCGAGGACGTAGGCGAGCGCGTTGAACTCGGGGTTCCACGGCACGTGCACCGCCGCGCCGGGGGTCAGCGTCGCGTGGACGACGGAGATCGGGGTATGCGTGGCACCCGGGCCCCGGTGGCCCCCGACGTCACCGGCGATGACCCGCAGCAGGGCACCGCCGTCCGGCGAGGACACCAGGGAGACCTGGCCACCCTCGAGGTTCTGGTACCGCGGCGGGGAGAACTTGTCCTTCGCCGGGAGGTTCACCCAGAGCTGGACACCGTGGAACAGGCCGCCGCTGACGACAAGCTCCTCCGGCGGCGTCTCGATGTGGAGGATGCCCGCGCCGGCGGTCATCCACTGGGTGGCGCCGTCGGCGATCAGTCCGCCGCCGCCGTGCGAGTCCTGGTGCTGGAAGGTTCCGTCGATCATGTAGGTGACGGTCTCGAATCCGCGGTGGGGATGCCACGGGGTTCCTTTGGGCTCGCCCGGCCCGTAGTCGACGGCGCCCATCTCGTCCATGTGGATGAACGGATCCAGCTCGGCGAGCCGTACTCCGGCGAAGGCCCGACGCACCGGGAAGCCCTCGCCCTCCAGCCCGGTGGGCGCGGTGGTCACCCTCCGCACCGGACGGTCGACCTTGCCGAGCGCGGGCTCAGCCAGCCGAGGCAGGCGGACGGTATCGGCGGTGACGGCAGGCATGTCGTCCTCCTGGCGGGCTCACGATCGCCGGTCGACCTGCTCGAGCAGCTCATCCCGGCGCCTCTACCTGTAGATGCAACTACCAACCCGCGCAACCACGGGCCACCCTCGATCCTTCCCGCGAATTCTTTGATCATCAGGGCGCGAGCGAGAAGCGTTCGCCCTCAGCGATCAATCCCGGGAACAACGGTAAGCTAAAAGGACTTCAGTGTAAGTGACTCAACTTCTTCACGTGAAGGTGGACCACATACCACAGATCCGGGTGCTGCCCGTCCTGCCGCTCGACGACGCCGTCGTGCTAACGGGCATGATCGTGTCTCTCGACATGTCCGATGGTGAGATCCGAGCCGCCGTCGAAGCCGCCCGTGCCGGCGGATCCCGCGGCGCTCCCGACGCGCGGGCGCCGGGGATCTCCGGTCAGCCGGCGGGCCGGCCCGCCGAGGTGCTGCTGGTTCCCAGGACCGACGGCACGCTCGCCGACGTGGCCGCCGTCGGGGTGATCGAACAGGTCGGCCGGTTGCCGCGAGGGGGCTCGGCCGCGATCGTCCGCGGAACCGCCCGGGCCCGTGTCGGCGGCGTGCGCTCGGGTCCCGGCGACGTCACCTGGGTCGACGCCGTGTGGGGCGACACCGTGGTGAACGAGGGGGCCGGGCCGCCGTCCGGCACTCTCGACGCTCCGGCGGACGCCGCCCCCGCGCGGACCGGCGAGGATCCGGCGAAGGTCGAGAACCTGGCGAAGGAGTACCGCGCCCTGGTCACCGACCTGCTGCGCCAGCGCGGCGCCTGGCAGGTCGTCGACTCCGTCGCGGCGATCACCGATCCGTCCGCGCTCGCCGACACCGCCGGCTACGCCTCCTACCTGACCACCGCGCAGAAGATCGAGCTGCTGGGCACCGCGGACGTCGCCACGAGGCTTGAACGGCTGCTGGCGTGGACCAAGAACCATCTGGCCGAACTGGACGTCGCGGAGACCATCCGCCGCGACGTCCAGGAGGGCATGGACCGCCAGCAGCGTGAGTTCCTGCTGCGCCGCCAGCTCGACGCCATTCGCAAGGAGCTGGCCGAGCTGGGCGGCTCCGGTCCGGGTTCCGGCGCGGGCGGCGACGGCGGCTCCGAACCGGCCGCCTACCGGGCCCGCGTCGAGGCCGCCGACCTGCCGGAGAAGGCCCGCGCCGCGGCGTTGAAGGAGGTCGACAAGCTGGAGCGGACGTCGGATTCCTCCCCGGAGGGCGGCTGGATCCGCACCTGGTTGGACACCATCCTCGACCTGCCGTGGAATGTCCGGGCGGAGGACTCCTACGACATCGCCGCGGCCCGCGCGGTACTCGACGCCGACCACTCCGGGCTCGACGACGTCAAGGACCGCATCATCGAGCATCTGGCGGTGCGCAAGCGCCGGGCCGATGCTGGTCTCGGCGTCGTCGGTGGCCGGCGCGGCGGTGCCGTGCTGGCACTCGCCGGCCCGCCCGGGGTCGGCAAGACATCACTCGGCGAATCGATCGCCCGGGCCATGGGCCGGTCGTTCGTCCGGGTCGCCCTCGGCGGCGTGCGGGACGAGGCGGAGATCCGCGGTCACCGGCGGACCTACGTCGGCGCGCTGCCCGGCCGCATCGTCCGGGCGATCCGCGAAGCGGGCTCGATGAACCCGGTGGTGCTGCTCGACGAGGTCGACAAGCTGGGCGCCGACTACCGGGGGGACCCAACGGCGGCGCTGCTGGAGGTCCTCGACCCCGAGCAGAACCACACCTTCCGGGACCATTACCTGGAGGTGGATCTCGACCTGTCCGACGTGCTGTTCCTGGCCACGGCGAACGTGCTGGAGGCGATCCCGGCGCCGCTGCTCGACCGGATGGAGCTCATCCGGCTCGACGGCTACACCGAGGACGAGAAGGTCGTCATCGCCCGCGAGCATCTGCTGCGCCGTCAGCTCGACCGCGCCGGGCTCGCCGTCGACGACGTGACGGTCGGCGACCACGTCCTGCACGCGCTCGCCGGAGAGTACACCCGTGAGGCCGGCGTGCGTGACCTGGAACGCTCGCTCGCCCGGCTGCTGCGCAAGGTCGTCGCCCGGGTGGCGCTCGGCGAGGCCACCCTGCCGGTGACGATCGATGCTGGAGACCTGCCCGGCTACATCGGCCGGCCGCGGCACACCCCGGAGTCGGCGGAGCGCACCGCCCTCCCGGGCGTGGCGACGGGCCTGGCGGTGACCGGCGCCGGCGGTGACGTCCTGTTCGTCGAGGCGTCGCTGGCCGACCCGGAGACCGGCGGGGCCGGGATCATCCTGACCGGGCAGCTCGGCGACGTGATGAAGGAGTCGGCACAGATCGCGCTGTCCTACCTGCGCTCGCACGGGGTGGAACTGGAACTTCCCGTCGGGGATCTGGCCGACCGCGGTGTCCACGTGCACGTCCCCGCGGGTGCGGTGCCAAAGGACGGGCCGAGCGCCGGGGTAACGATGACGACGGCCCTGGCGTCGCTGCTGTCCGGCCGGCCGGTCCGGGCGGAGGTGGCGATGACCGGCGAGGTATCGCTGACCGGGCGCGTGCTGCCGATCGGCGGGGTGAAGCAGAAGCTGCTCGCCGCGCACCGCGCCGGCATCACCACGGTGCTGCTGCCGGCGCGCAACGGCCCGGACCTGGACGACGTCCCGGCGCCGGTGCGCGACGCGCTCACCGTCCACCTGGTGACCGACGTCCGGGAGGTGCTGGACCTGGCCCTGGAGCCTGCCTTCGCCACCGGGCGCGCCGACCGGCCGGGCCACGGCGGGCGCTCCTCCACACCGCTGGCCGCCTGAGGATCTGAAGGCCGACCGGGGGCCGGGAAGAGGGTGAGCGAGAGCCAGCGACACGCCGGGGACGAGGTAAACACCATGTGACGAGGGGCGCGGAAGACGCAGATGGCGGCTACGGTCGGGGCGTGGATCGTGGTCGCTGTCTTCGGCAGGAGCGCATCGCACAGCAGCGCATCCTGGGGCTCAGTCGACAAGGGGTGCGCCAGCGACCGCGGGACAATCGCGGGCCCGCCCATCCGCCGAACCGGCCACCCGGCCGGCGCAGGCGCACCC
>NZ_CDWRCL010000084.1:0-15380 GCF_977927575.1 Frankia sp. CcCS3 | reverse complement strand
CTCGACCACCGGCCGGTCGACGGCACCGGTCGACGGCACCGCACCCGCGGGCCCACCGCCCACCGCCCGGCGCCCCGCCGCCCGGCGCCGGCCCCTCGCGGTGGACGGTGAGGTCGACCAGCCGGGCGAGCTCCCGGCTCAGGTACTCGACGTGCACACCCGCCCCGCCGTAGACGTCCGGGGGGTACTCCCGGGTGAGCATGGCGACGCGCATGTGCGGTCTCTCCCAACGGTGCCGTGACGGGACGGGTGCGGGCGGATAGGGGGATGGCGGCCGGTTCAGTCGGCGATCGTGATGCCCTTGCCGACGACGGTGACGCCCTGCTCGCTCACGGTGTAGCCGCGGGCGCGATCCCGGTCCTTGTCCACCCCGACCTGGGCGCCCGCCGACACGTGCACGTTCTTGTCCAGGATGGCATCGCGGACGACGGCCCCCCGGCCGACGACCACGTTGTCCAGGAGCACCGTGTGGTCGACCTCGGCCCAGGAGTTCACCCGCGCTCCCGGGGACAGCACCGACGAGCGCACCGTGCCCCCGGAGATGATGACTCCGTTGCTGACGATGCTGTTCATGGCCGTGCCGGTGCGCTGCAGGCCATCGTGCACAAACTTCGCCGGTGGCAGCGAGGGGATGCTGGTGAGGATCGGCCACTCCCGGTTGTAGAGGTTGAACACCGGGTCGAGCGCGCACAGATCCATCTGCGCCTCGAAGTACGAGTCGACGGTGCCGACGTCGCGCCAGTAGCCGCGGTCACGCAGCGTCGTGCCCGGGACGACGTTGCCGGCGAAGTCGTACACCGCCGCCGCCCGCTGGGCCACGAGCATCGGGATGATGTTCCCGCCCATGTCGTGGACGCTGTCCTCGTCGGCGGCATCCTTGCGCAGGGCGTCGATCAGCACGTCCGTCGAGAAGACGTGGTTGCCCATCGAGGCGAACGTCTCCTCGGGGCTGCCCGGCAGACCCGGCGGATCGGCGGGCTTCTCCAGGAACGCCTCGATCGTGCGGCCGTCGGGCGCCGTCTGGATAACCCCGAACGCCCGGCCCTCGGATCTCGGTACCCGCAGCCCGGCGACGGTGACGCCGGCTCCGCTGTCGAGATGCTGGGCGACCATCTGCCGCGGGTCCATCCGGTACACGTGGTCCGCGCCGAAGACCACGACGATGTCCGGGGCGTCGTCGTAGACGAGGTTCAGCGACTGGTGGATGGCGTCGGCGCTGCCGGCGAACCATCGCGGCCCCAGCCGCTGCTGCGCCGGCACCGGCGTGACGTAGTTGCCGAGCAGGTTGCTCATCCGCCACGTCGTCGTGATGTGCCGGTCGAGGCTGTGGCTCTTGTACTGGGTCAGGACCGCGATGCGCAGGTAGCCCGCGTTCACCAGGTTGGACAGCACGAAGTCAATCAGGCGGTACAGCCCACCGAAGGGGACGGCGGGCTTCGCCCGGTCCGCGGTCAGCGGCGCCAGCCGCCGTCCGGCACCCCCGGCCAGCACCAGACCGAGGACCCGCAGGCTCGGCACAGACAGGCTCCCGTCTTCCGGCTCGATCTCCGAACGACCGGCGGGGCCGGACACCACGTCACGATGCGGAAAGCCCCGCCGAAATGGGCCGATGACGACGCCGATCGCCTGGTTCCGACCCTACAAGCCTGGCGGGCGGACACGGGCGGAGTGAGCGGTGGTTGCTGGGTAGCCAGCCGTATGTTGCGTGAACCCCACCGGTTGTTCATCCGGTGGGCCGAGGGCGGACGGCAGCCCGAGGGCGGGCGGCCCGGCAGCCGGCGGCCGTCAGACGTTGAAGCCGAGCGCGCGCAGCTGCTCGCGACCGTCGTCGGTGATCTTGTCCGGTCCCCACGGCGGCATCCAGACCCAGTTGATGGTCACATCCGCGGCCAGCCCGTCCGGGCCATCGACCAGGGCGGAGCGGGTCTGGTCCTCGATGACGTCGGTGAGCGGGCAGGCCGCCGAGGTCAGCGTCATGTCGAGGGTGACGGTGTTGTCGTCGGCGACGTGGATGCCGTAGACGAGGCCGAGGTCGACGACGTTGATGCCGAGCTCGGGGTCGACGACGTCGCGCATCGCCTCCTCGATGTCCTCGAAGCTGGCGAGCTCCGGCGGGGCGCCCGGTCCCGTCGGGTCCGGGTCCAGCAGCGGCTTCGGGACCCCGGCGGGCTGGTCCGCCGCCTCGGCGGTTTCTCCCGTCTCGGTCGAGCGCGTCTCGGTCACCGTCTCGCTCATGGCTTCTCCTGCTCGGGTACGTCGAGGGGGGCGACGCGGGGGAACGCGACAGAGGTGGATGCGGCGGCACCGGCACCGGCGACGCTCGGATCCATCGCCTTGGCGGTCGCGTCCTTCCAGGCCATCCAGGACAGCAGGGCACATTTCACCCGGGCGGGGTACTTGGAGACGCCGGCGAACGCCACGGCGTCCTCCAGCACGTCCTCGTCACCCTCGACGGTGCCCCGCGACTGCATCAGCGCCAGGAACTCGCGTTCGAGCTTCAGCGCCGCGTCGACCGGCTTGCCGATCACGAGATCACTCATGACGCTCGCCGACGCCTGACTAATCGAACAGCCCTCGCTCTCGTAGGAGACGTCCTCGACGACCCCGTCCGAGACCTTCACCCGCAGGGTCACCTCGTCGCCGCAGGTCGGGTTGACGTGGTGCACCTCGGCGTCGAAGGGATCCCGCAGCCCCCGGTGGAGCGGGTTGCGGTAGTGGTCCAGGATGATCTCCTGGTACATGGAGTCGAGTTTCACCTCAGAAAGAACCTCCGGACCCCGTGCAGTCCTTCCACCAGGGCGTCGACCTCACCGGTCGTCGTGTAAAGGTGGAACGACGCGCGGGTCGTCGCAGGTACCCCGAACCGCAGGCAGACCGGCCGGGCGCAGTGGTGCCCGACCCGCACGGCGATGCCGCGCTCGTCGAGGATCTGTCCGACGTCGTGGGGATGGATCGGCCGGCCGTCGTCCTCGTGCAGCACGAAGGAGATCGCCCCGCCGCGGGCGTCCGCCGTCGGCGGACCGATGATCCGCAACCCCGGCACCTCGGCGAAGGCGTCCAGCGCGTAGGCCGTCACCGCGTGCTCGTGCTCGGCGACGGCCGGCATGCCGAGCGCGGTCAGGTAGTCGACGGCCGCGCCGAGCCCGACCACCTGGGCGATCATCGGGGTGCCGGCCTCGAACCGGTGCGGCGGCGCCGCGTAGGTCGAGCCCTCCATGGTGACAAGCTCGATCATCTCGCCGCCGCCGAGGAAGGGCGGCATGACCTCGAGCAGCTCGTAGCGCCCCCAGAGCACCCCGACCCCGGTGGGCGCGCACATCTTGTGCCCGGTGAAGGCCAGGAAGTCCACCCCGAGATCGGTGACGTCGACCGGGTTGTGCGGCACCGACTGGGAGCCGTCCAGCACGGTCAGCGCGCCGACCTCGCGGGCCCGCGCCACCACCTGCGCGACCGGGTTGATCGTGCCGAGAATGTTCGACTGGTGGACGAAGGCGACGACCTTCGCCCGCTCGGTGATGATCGAATCGAGGTTGCTCAGGTCAAGCCGGCCGTCGTCGGTCAGCCCGATCCAGCGCAGCGTCGCCCCGGTGCGCCGGGCCAGCATCTGCCACGGCACGAGGTTGGAGTGATGCTCCATCTCGGTGACGACGATCTCATCACCCGGGCCGACCCGGAACCGCTCCGCCTCGGCGCCGGCGGCCCCGGCGTTGCTCATCGCGTAGGCGACGAGGTTCAGCGCCTCCGAGGAGTTCTTGGTGAACACCACCTCCCGGCGGTCGCCCGCCCCGATGAAGGCGGCGACCTTGTCCCGGGAGGCCTCGTACAGCCCGGTGGCCTCCTCGGCCAGCACGTGGAGGCCGCGGTGCACGTTGGCGTTGTGCAGCTCGTAGTAGGTCCGCTCGGCGTCGAGCACCGCCAGCGGCTTCTGCGAGGTGGCGGCGCTGTCGAGGTAGACCAGCGGCCGGTCGTCGTGCACCGTGCGGGCCAGGGCGGGGAAGTCCCGGCGGACCTGCTCGACGTCGAACCCGCCAACGAGCCGGGGTCCGGGCCCCAGGCGCACGGCCACGTCGGTCAGCGTCATGACACCGCTCCCGCGCCGGCCGGCGTGGCCGCGCCGCCACCCTTGGCGTAGCGGTCGTAGCCGGACTCCTCCAGCACGGCGGCCAGTTCCGGGCCGCCCTCGTCGACGATCCGCCCCGCCGCCATGACGTGGACGAACTCAGGACGGATGTAGCGCAGGATTCGGGTGTAGTGGGTGATGAGCAGGATGCCCGTCTCCCCCTGGGCCCGCACCGACTCGATGCCTCCGGAGACGATGCGCAGCGCGTCGACGTCGAGGCCGGAGTCGGTCTCGTCCAGCACGGCGATCCTCGGCTTGAGCAACGCCATCTGCAGGATCTCGTGACGCTTCTTCTCGCCGCCGGAGAAGCCCTCGTTGACGTTGCGCTCGGCGAACGCCGGGTCCATCTCGAGCGCAGCCATGGAGGTCTTGACCTCCTTGACCCAGGTCCGCAGCTTCGGCGCCTCGCCGCGCACGGCCGTGACCGAGGAGCGCAGGAAGTTCGACACCGAGACCCCGGGGATCTCCACCGGGTACTGCATCGCCAGGAAGATCCCGGCCCGGGCCCGGGCGTCGACGCTCATCGCGAGGACGTCCTCGCCGTCGAGCGTGATGCTGCCCTCGGTGACCGTGTACTTGGGATGGCCCGCGATCGCATAGGACAGCGTCGACTTGCCCGACCCGTTCGGCCCCATGATCGCGTGCGTCTCGCCCTTGCGGACGGTCAGGTCCACCCCGCGCAGGATCTCGCGCGTGCCCTCGCCGTCCGTCTCCACCGAGACATGCAGATTGCGGATCTCCAGTGTGGACACCGCTGCCGTCACCCTCGTTCCGGGTTCGAATGTGTAACGTTTGGATGGGTAACGTCGACGAGCACGCCGTCGCCGTCGACGGTCACTGCGTACGTGGGCACCGGCTCAATCGCCGGCAGGCTCAGCGGGACGCCGCTGGCCAGGTCGAACTGGGACCCGTGCAGCCAGCACTCGATCTTGCCGTCCTCGGCTTCGCCCTGGGAGAGCATCACGTCGGCGTGCGAGCACTCGTCGCGCACGGCGTAGACCGCCCCGCCCGACCGCACCACGCACACCGGCACACCCTCGATCTCGGTGCCGATCGCGCTGCCCTCGGCGAGGTCCGCGGCGGCACACACCCGGTGCCACCGCGGGGCGACCGAGGAGCCGCCCGCGGCAGAACCGCCGGTCGCGGTCGTCATCCGCCCACCTCCGCCGACAGCTCGCCGGCGACCTTGGTCATGATGCGCTCCCGCAGCTCCGGCACGTCGATCCGGTCGATGATCTCGGCGAAGAAGCCGTGCACCACGAGCCGGCGGGCCTCCTCGGGCGAGATCCCCCGCGACTGCAGGTAGAACAGCGCCTCGTCATCGAACCGGCCGGTGGCGCTGGCGTGACCGGCACCGGCGACCTCACCGGTGAGGATCTCCAGGTTCGGGACCGAGTCGGCCCGCGCGCCGTCGGTGAGCACGAGATTGCGGTTGAGCTCGTAGGTGTCCGTGCCCACGGCGTCGGCGCCGATGAGGACGTCGCCGATCCACACCGCGTGGGCGGCGTCCCCGCGCAGCGCGCCCTTGTAGGTGACCCGGCTGCGGCAGGAACGCGGCTCGTGCGTGACGAGCAGCCGGTGCTCCTGGTGCTGGCCGGCGTCGGTGAAGAACACGCCGTAGAGCTCGGCGTCGCCGCCGGGCCCGCGGTAGTCCACGGTCGGGTTGAGGCGCACCAGGTCACCGCCGAGGGTGATGGTGAACGAGCGCAGCCGGGCGTCGCGCCCCAGCGAGTAGGCGTGCGCGCCGAGGTGCACGGCGTCGTCGTCCCAGTCCTGCAGGGTGATGAAGGTGAGCGAGGCGCCGTGCCCCACGTACACCTCGACGTTGCCGGCGTAGGTGGCGCTGCCGGTATGGTCGAGCACCACGGTGGCCGACGCGAACGGGCCCACCTCGACGAGGACGTGACCGTAGGCCACCCCGCCCGGGGAGCCGCGCCGCCCGCCGTCGCCGCTCGTCGCGACGAACCCGGCCGGGGACCTGGGGCTCTCACCGTGCAGATGCACGACCACCGGCTCGGTGAGCGCGGCCTCGGCCGGGACGGTGACGGCGAGCGCGCCCGCCGACCGGGTCAGGGCGAAGGCAGCCACCCGGTCGGCCGGGGTCAGCACCCGGCCGATCCGGGCGTCGCCGACGGCGAGCTGCTCCACCTCGACCCCCGCGGGCGCCGTGACCGACACGGAGACCTTGCCGTCGGCCTCGGGGCCGGTCGGCAGTCCGCGCAGCCGGCGCAGCGGGGTGAACCGCCACGCCTCCTCGCGTCCGGTGGGCACGGCGTGGTCGAGCGGGTTACGGGACCGTACGGGACGGGGTACGGCACCGGAGGCGGCCGGGGGCCGACCGGTGGCGTCGATGACGACCATCAGCCGACCGCACCTTCCATCTGCAGCTCGATGAGGCGGTTGAGCTCGAGGGCGTACTCCATGGGCAACTCCCGGGCGATCGGCTCGACGAAGCCGCGCACGACCATCGCCATCGCCTCTTCCTCGGACAGGCCCCGGCTCATCAGGTAGAACAGCTGGTCCTCGCCGACCTTGGAGACGCTCGCCTCGTGCCCGATGGAGGCGTCGTCCTCGCGCACGTCGACGTAGGGGTAGGTGTCCGAGCGGCTCACCGTGTCGACGAGCAACGCGTCGCACTTGACCGTCGACCGGGAGGCCGACGAGCCCTCGTTGATCTGGACGAGCCCGCGGTAGGACGTCCGCCCGCCGCCGCGGACCACCGACTTGGAGACGATCGTCGAGGAGGTCCGGGGCGCGGCGTGCACCATCTTCGCGCCCGCGTCCTGGTGCTGACCGGCACCGGCGAAGGCGATGGAGAGCACCTCGCCCTTGGCGTGCTCGCCGAGCAGCCACACGGCCGGGTACTTCATCGTCACCTTGGAACCGATGTTGCCATCGATCCACTCCATGGTGCCGCCCTCGTGGCAGGCGGCGCGCTTGGTGACCAGGTTGTAGACGTTGTTCGACCAGTTCTGGATGGTCGTGTACCGGCAGCGCGCGTTCTTCTTCACGACGATCTCGACGACCGCCGAGTGCAACGAGTCCGACGAGTAGACCGGCGCCGTGCAGCCCTCGACGTAGTGCACGTAGGCGCCCTCGTCGACGATGATCAGCGTCCGCTCGAACTGGCCCATGTTCTCGGTGTTGATCCGGAAGTAGGCCTGCAGCGGGATCTCGACCTGCACGCCCGGCGGCACGTAGATGAAGGATCCGCCCGACCACACCGCCGTGTTCAGCGCGGCGAACTTGTTGTCCCCGACCGGGATCACCGAGCCGAAGTACTCCTGGAACAGCTCCGGGTGCTCACGCAGCCCGGAGTCGGTGTCCAGGAAGATGACACCCTGCTCCTCGAGGTCCTCCCGGATCTTGTGGTAGACGACCTCGGACTCGTACTGTGCGGCGACCCCGGCGATGAGGCGCTGCTTCTCCGCCTCGGGGATGCCGAGGCGGTCGTAGGTCGCCCGGATGTCCTCGGGCAGGTCCTCCCACTCCTCGGCCTGCTTCTCGGTGGAGCGGACGAAGTACTTGATGTTGTTGAAGTCGATGCCCGACAGGTCGGCACCCCAGGTCGGCATGGGCTTGCGCTCGAACAGCCGCAGCCCCTTGAGGCGCAGGTCGGTCATCCACGACGGCTCGGACTTCTTGGCCGAGATGCCGCGGACAACCGCCTCGGACAGGCCGCGCTCCACGTCGGCGGCGTAGGCGTCGGTGTCAGCCCATCCGAACCGATAGGAACCAAGGCCTTCCAGGGCGGTCTCGGCAGAGGTGGTCATAGGGCGGAACCCTCCGAAGACGAGAATGGTGGACAGGCCAGGGACGCGGGCCGGGCCGGGCCGAATCCGGCCACGGCGGAATCGGGCAGCACCCGAGCGGAGCCGTCCTTCCCGGGCCCGTTCTGGTCGGGCCCGGTCTGGTCGGGCCCGTTCTGGTCGGACCGAGCACGCGAAGCCGTGCCGGGCGCCGTGCCCGCGGCGGGGTGGCTCACGGCGGGGTGGTTCGCGGGGATCTGACCCGCGGGGATGTGAGTCGTGCAGACGCCGTCGCCGTGCGCGATCGTCGCCAGGCGCTGCACGTGGGTGTCGAGCACGCGGGCCAGCACCGCGGTCTCGGCGTCGCACAACGCCGGGAAACGCTCCGCGACGAACTGGACCGGGCAGTGGTGCTGGCAGATCTGCAGACCGGTGGGCAGCGCGGAGACGCTCGCGGTGTACCCGGCGGCGGTCATCGCCTCGGCGAGCACCGCCGGACGATCCGCCGGCTCCGCCGCCACGACCGCCTCGCGCACCCGCCGCTCCAGGTCGACGGCGCGGGTGTCGGCGAACTGAGTGACCGCGCTCGCGCCACCCACCTCGGCCAGGAAGCGCAGCGCACCGGCCGCGAGATCGGAGTAGGCGCTGGGACCGGCATGATGGCCGGCCTCGGTGAGCGCGTAACGCCGGGCCGGGCGTCCCCGGCCACGCGGCCCCCGGGACCGGCTCTCCGTGGGCGTGATGATGCCATCCGCGACCATGGCATCGAGATGCCTGCGGATAGCCGCCGGGGAGACCCCGAGCTGACGGGACAGCTCGGCCGCCGTGGCCGAGCCGCCTTCCAGGAGCAGACGCACGACCCGGTCGCGGGTACGGCCGTCCGCCGTCCCACTCGCCCCGTCGTGGTCGTATTTCACAACACCAGTGTGCCCTATTTCCCGGACGCGGTCGAACCGGGGTCGCCGGAACGACAGCCCAACGGGGCAATCTTCGTCACAGCAATGACGCAGATCACACTCGCCGGACGTGATCACACAACGGATACCCACGGGCCGTACCCGACCGACGACCACGGGCGGCGGAATGCTGGACTTACGCCCACTGCCGTACCTGCGCGCCCACCCGGGCGCGTACCCCGGGTCGGCACATCGGATGGGCACACCAGCGGGCCGGCGGTCGCGGCACGCGGCCGCGCCCGGCCACCACCGACCCGGAGACGATCTCAGGCGGGAGGCGACGGGCGGATGCGGTCACAACTGTGGCGCGGCGGAGTCCGGCGGGCGCTGCTCTCCCTCGGGCTGACTCTCCTGCTCGCGGCCTCGGCGGCCTGTAGCGGCGACGGGGAGAAGAGCAACGGGCTGGAGAAGCTGCCGGCCGGCGAGGTCGGCACGCGCACCCTGCAGGCGTTGCGCGCCGCGACCGGCGTCCACGTCGTCGGCACCGAGGCCGACCCGCGCTCGGACGCCCCCGCCCGTTACGACCTGGTGATGTCCGGCACGGTCACCCGTGGCACCATCGACGAGTACGGTCAGCGGACCCAGATCATCAAGATCAAAGACGACACCTACGTCCACCGCGGCCGCGCCTACTACGAGGGGACCGGTGACGCCGCGGCCGGAAGCCTCCTCGCCGACCGCTGGGTCCGCCTGGCCCCCGCCGACGCCGCGAAGTACAGCTACTTCACCCTCGACCGGCTCGCCGCGTCACTGACCAGCTACGTCGTCGGGCTGTCCGGCCCGGTGCGAACCGAGAAGCTGGCCGGCACCCAGGCCGTCCGGGCCGCGAGCCCCGACGGAACGGCCTTCTGGGCGGCCAACACCGGACCCGGGTACCCGTTGAAGGTGGTCGTCGCCGGTCGCTCCACCAACGAGATCACCTTCGACGATTACGGGACGCCCGCAGCCGGCACCCCGCCCGGCGACGTCGTCGACCTGTCCAACCTCGGCTGAGCCGCCGTTCCCGGCACGCCGGGCCCGCCTCACCTCTCCCCTATCTATACCTTTCTATCTATCCTTCCTTCCCCGCCTCCTTCTCCTCACCGTGCACCGCTCCCCTACCATGCGTCCCTTGCCATGCGTCAGCGGCCCGTGGGCGGGAGGAACGAGATGAGCGTGCCGGCACGCGGATCCCTGGTGGCGGCAGTCGACCAGGGGACCACCGGGACCACGGTCTGCCTGCTCAACCGGGACGGGGTGGTCGTCGGCCGCGGCTACACCGGGATCCGGCCCCGGTTCCCCCGGCCGGGCTGGGTCGAGCAGGATCCGGACGAGCTCTGGCGCAGCGTCGTCGACACCGTCGCCGCGGCGCTGGCCGGCTGCGGTCGCCGGGCCGGGGAGCTCGCCGCCCTCGGCATCACCAACCAGCGCGAGACCACCGTGCTGTGGGACCGGCGGACCTCCGCCCCGGTCCACCCGGCCATCGGGTGGCAGGACCGGCGGACGGCCGCGGTCTGCGAACGCCTCACCGCCGAGGGGCACGCAGGTGCGGTGGGGGAACGCACCGGGCTGGTGCTCGACCCCTACTTCTCCGGCACCAAGATCGGCTGGATCCTGGACGACGACCCCGGGCTGCGCCGGCGCGCCGGCCGGGGGGAGATCGCCTTCGGCACCGTCGATTCCTGGCTGGTCTGGAAGCTGACCGCCGGGGCCGCGCACGTCACCGACGTCACGAACGCCTCCCGCGCCCTGCTGCTCGACCTCGCCGCCGCGAGCTGGTCCCCGGAGATGCTCGATCTGCTGGGCGTTCCCGCCGAGATGCTGCCCGCTGTCGCGCCGAGCTCGCGGGTCTACGCCGAGACCGATCCGGACGCCTTCCTCGGCGTGCGGATCCCGGTGGCGGCCGTGATCGGCGACCAGCAGGCCGCTCTGTTCGCCCAGGGCTGCTTCGAACCCGGCCAGGCCAAGAACACCTACGGCACCGGTTCCTTCGTGCTGGTGAACACCGGCTCGGCCCTGCCGGCGCCGCAGTCGACGCTGCTGCGGACCGCGGCGTTCCAGCTCGACGGCGAACCGGTGCGGTACGCGCTGGAGGGGACGGTCCTGTCCACCGGTGCCGCCGTCGACTGGCTGCGGGACTCCCTGGGGATCATCCGGGATGCCGCCGAGACCGCCGACCTGGCCGCCTCCCTGACCGGCAACGACGGCGTCTACTTCGTCCCGGCGCTCGCCGGCCTCGGCGCCCCTCACTGGGATCCCCGCGCCCGCGGCGCACTGCTCGGGATCACCCGGGGGACCACCCGGGCGCACGTCGTCCGCGCGGTGCTCGAGGGCATCGCCTACCGCACCCGAGACGTCGTCGAGGCGATGGGTGCCGCGGGCTTCCCGGTGCGCGAGCTGCGGGCCGACGGCGGGGCCGCCCGCAACCACTGGCTCATGCAGTTCCAGGCCGACCTGCTCGGCGTCGAGCTCGACGTCCCGGACAACATCGAGACGACCGCGCTCGGTTCGGCCTACCTCGCGGGGCTCGCGACCGGGTTCTTCGCCGACCGCGAGGAGCTCGCCGGGCATCGGCGCAGCGCCGAGCGGTACCGGCCGAGGCTGTCCCGGGCCGAGCGGGACCGGTCCTACCGGCGATGGCTGCGCGCCGTGGACCGGGCCCGGGACTGGGCCAAGGACGCCGACGACGCCGACTGGGACTGACCGGGCCGACGGGACTGACCGGCCGACCGGGCTGACGGGGCTGGCGCGGCCGGAAAAACACTGTCGCGATTCCCGGATTGCGCCCCGCGACCGCGGGACCACGCCAGGGCCACGTTCCCTCGCGGCTTCTTGGTCGAACCGGCTGCCAGACGGACCGAGGCCTGACAATCTGTCACAGGGGGCGGTTGGCGTCTCCTGTCGACCTTGACCCGGACGGAGACCGTGACCGAGGCGGACTACGCCCTGGAGCTCGGCCGCCGGCTTCGCGCGGCGCGCAACCGGCGTGGCTTGTCGCTGCTGGACGTCCAGGAGCGCACGCATGGCCGGTGGACTGCCGGGACCCTGGGCGCCTACGAGCGAGGCTCTCGGACCCTGCGCGTGCATCGACTGGTCGAGCTCGCCGAGCTGTACGACGTTCCCGCGACGCTGCTGGTACCGCCGGCCGCCGATCGCCGCGAGACCGACCATCTGCCGCCGCTGGTCATCGACCTGCGCCGGCTGCGCAAGCTGCCCCCGACCCGCACCGGACCGCTGCGGCGCTGGATCGCCATCGTGCAGGTCCTGCGGTCGGACAGTTCACGCGACGTCCTGCGGCTGCGTCGCTCCGACCTGCAGTCGTTGTCCCGGCTCTACAGCACCACGCCGGCGATGCTGTACGAGCGGCTGGGCGCCTGGGGGGCGTTGGTGGAGCCGGGCGAGCCGGTGGCGGGCGGCGGGCGCCGCCGGGCACTGCCCGTCCGCCCGCCGCAGCAACGGGGCTAGCAACGGGGCTGGGTCGCGGCCGCCCGGTGGTGCCCGTTCCACCCGGCCGAAGCCTCGTGCCGGGGGCGGACCGGCCCTCCGCCCGACCCGCGATGTCCGTAGGATCGCAAGGTGGCCGAGATCCTGGCAGTCAGTGTCACGGACCTCGTGAAGACGTATTCCTCGCGGTCCGCTTCCCCGCGTTCCGGTCGTCGTCCTCACGAGTCCGGGCGGCGGACCCACACCGGTCGGGCCGGGCGCGGTCCCGCGGCGTTCTCCACGTCCCCTACGCCCCCCGTGCGCCAGGCGCCCCCAGCGCCGGCGGTGCCGCCGGCGCCTTCCGGCGACGCCGCTCGACCGCCGACGACGCCCGATGGTCGGATACGCGCCGTGGACGGCCTGTCGCTGACCGTCCCGACCGGCACAGTCACGGCGCTGCTCGGGCCGAACGGCGCCGGCAAGACGACCACCGTGGAGATCTGCGAGGGATTCCGCCGCGCCGACGCGGGCGAGGTGCGGGTCCTCGGGCTCGACCCCTGGGCGGACGCCGTTGCCCTGCGCCCCCGGGTCGGGGTGATGCTGCAGTCCGGGGGGATGTATCCCGGCGCCCGCGCCGGCGAGATGCTGCGCCTCGTCGCCTCGCACTACCGCCACCCGCTGGATCCCGCGGCGCTGTTGGACCGGCTCGAGCTGACCGGGTCCGCCGGTACCCCGTTCCGCCGGCTCTCCGGCGGCCAGCAGCAACGGCTGTCGCTGGCGATGGCCGTGGTCGGCCGCCCGGAGCTGGTCTTCCTCGACGAGCCGACGGCCGGGTTGGACGTCCAGGGCCGGCGGGACACCTGGGAGCTCGTCGAGGAGCTGCGCACGGCCGGGGTCACCGTCGTGCTGACCACCCACGCCATGGACGAGGCCGAACGGCTCGCCGGTCAGGTGATCATCGTCGACCACGGCAGGGTGGTGGCGGTCGGCTCCCCCGCGGAGCTCACCCGGGGCGGCGCCGAGGGGCAGCTGCGCTTCCGGGCCCCCGCCGGGCTGGATCTCGGCCGGCTGCTGCTCGCGCTGCCCGACGGCACCACCGCGCAGGAGGGCCCGGCTGGGCACTACCTGTTGCAGGGCACGGTCGACCCGCAACTGCTCGCTGCGGTGACCGCCTGGTGCGCGGGTAACGGCATCCTGGCAGAGGATCTCCGGGTCGAACAACGCACGCTGGAGGACGTCTTCGTGGAACTGACCGGATCGGAGCTGCGCTCATGACCGGCGTCCCGCTGCTCGATCTGCGCCCGGCTCCGGCGCCCGCGTCGCGGGCCCGGATGCTGGCGGCACAGACCAGACTCGAGCTGGTACTCACCCTACGGCGCGGCGAGTCCGTCCTGCTCACCCTGATCATCCCGGTCGGTCTGCTGGCCTTCTTCATCGCCGTCGACGTGCTGCCGAGCTCCACCGAGCGGCCGGTGGACTTCCTCGTCCCCGGGGTGCTCGCGCTGGCCGTGATGTCGACCGCCTTCACCGGGCAGGCGATCGCGACGGGCTTCGAACGCTCCTACGGCGTACTCAAACGCCTCGGGGCGACCCCGCTGCCCCGCGCGGTCCTACTCGCCGGCAAGACATTGGCGGTGCTCGCCGTCGAGGTCATCCAGCTGGTGCTCCTGGTGGTGGTCGGGTTCGCGCTGGGCTGGGACCCGACCGGCGGGCCGGTCGGGGTTCCGGCGGTGCTGGCGCTGCTCGTCCTGGGCACGGCCGCGTTCTCGGGGCTCGGCCTGCTGATGGCCGGAGCCCTGCGGGCCGAGGCGACGCTCGCCGCCGCCAACGGCGTCTACCTGGTGCTGCTGCTGATCGGCGGGGTGGTGTTCCCGCTGTCGAAGCTTCCCGGCTGGCTGCGGGCGGTCGCCGAGGTGCTGCCGACCGCGGCGCTGTCGGACGGGCTGCGGGCCGTCCTCGCCGAGGGCGACGGTCCGGGGGCGCGTACCCTGATCGTGCTCGCGGCCTGGGCGGTGGCGAGTCTGGCGCTCGCCGCCCGCACCTTCCGCTGGGAGTAGAGCCGACACCGGGACCGTCCGGTCACCGGGCACCATCCGGCCGGCAGGCAGGCACCATCTGGCCGGCAGGCACCATCCGACCAGCGGAGAAGGATCCGAGCGGCCCGCGCCGGACAGGGCGTTACCATGGCAGTCGTGCCAGCTTCTACAGAGCGTCGGAGTTTGCCGCTGATCAGCCTTCGCGCCTTCCGGCTCCTCACCACGCTCAACGTGGTCCTGCTGTCACTGATCGTGGTGAGTGGCGGCGTGGTCCGCCTGACCGGCTCCGGTCTCGGCTGCCCGACCTGGCCGCAGTGCGGGGACGGCTCGTTCGTGCCGCACTCAGAATACGCCCTGCACGGAGCGATCGAGTTCGGCAACCGGGTCGTCGGCCTGGTGGTCGGCCTCGTGGCGCTGATCACCCCGCTGGTCGCGCTCCGCCTGCGCGGCGGACGGCGGCGCGATCTTCGGCTGCTGTCCTTCGGCCTCTGGGTGGGTTTCCTCGGACAGGCCGTGCTCGGCGGGATCACCGTCCTGACGAAGCTGCACCCGGCGACCGTCGCCGCCCATTTCCTGCTCTCCATGGTCCTGCTGTGGAACGCGGTCCTGCTGGACCACCGGGCCCGCCAGGACGCGGGTGCGGCGACCACCCCGGGGGTCGGTCCCGCGCTGCGATGGCTGGCGCGCCTGCTGGTGGTCGTCTCGGCGGGGGTGCTCGTCCTCGGCACGGTCGTGACCGGCGCCGGGCCGCACAGCGGTGACAGCGATCATCCGGCCCGCTTCGGGTTCGACCTCGTCAACGTCTCCCAGCTGCACGCCGACGGCGCGATGCTGCTGGTCGGGCTCGTCGCGGCCATGGCGTTCGCGGTGCGGGTCGCCGAGGCTCCCGACGAGGCCAGGAGGACCTCCCTCGCCCTGGTCGGAACCGTCCTCGCGCAGGCCGCGATCGGATTCACCCAGTACTTCCTCGGCGTTCCCGCCCTCCTCGTCGCCCTGCACATGACCGGGGCGACCGTGATGTGGGTCGCCGCGCTGCGGCTCTGGCTCGCCCTGAGCTCCCGGCACCCCCGGCCGGCACCGGGCGCGGCGCCCACGCTCGCGGCGGCCGGCGCCGAGG
>NZ_CDWRCL010000083.1:0-15484 GCF_977927575.1 Frankia sp. CcCS3 | reverse complement strand
CCTCAAACCCGCTTAACTTCGAAGAGCCGCCATGAGCACCCGTACCTTCCGCATCACCGTCCGCGGCGCCTTCGACGGGCTGACCGATGACCAGCGCACCGAACTGCTGGCCCACGCGGCGGAACACGACATCCTGCAGGCCGCGTTCACGCCGAAGGGCAGCCTTACCTACGACATCGCCACCAGGCCCTTCTTCACCTTCCGTTTCTTGGATTCCGGCGAGACCGAGGAGGACATGGTGGCCGCGACCGACCGTGCGCGGGCGACCGCCGCAGCCTGGCTGACCGAACGCGGCTACCGCTACAAGAACCTCCGGTCGCAGGCCGAGGATCTTTCCGAGGTCCCGTTGGGTGCCCGTGGACGGCGCGCCGCCCAACAGATCTGACCGGGTCTCTGGGCGCGGACAGCCGCGGTCGTCGCCGAGCCGCGGATCGATGCGGAGATGGTCGATGGTGTCGTAACCGTGGGCGGAGGAGGTGAAGATCGGCCCGAGCGCGAAGCCGGACGCACCGAGCCGGCGCACAGGCTTACTGCGGTCTTCGGGTCTGGGAGGCTCCCTGAGGAGCGTTCACGGCCCGTTCTGGAGGGCACGGACGGTGCGCCATCAGTGCAGCGGGACGGTGTTGAGCGCCCGGTGCAGGCTGCCGAACTGCTTGTGATGTTCATCGAACGGCACCGCGACGGTCTGGATCCCGAACCGGGACAGCACCGGTTCGGTCCAGGGCGCACTCGCCGTGGATACCAGGGCGGCCGGCTCCGGCCGGAGGACCGCTTCTGATTCCGGCCGGAGGACCGATTCCGGCGGCGCGAAGGCCGGCAGGAAGAACACCCCCGCGGCGAAGGCGGCGACCATGTCCGGTGCCAGCGGACAGACGGCGAGATTGATCGTTCGCAGGGCATCGACCAGCGTCGTCTCCCGGCCGGCGACGCCGTCGCGTTCCACCACCGCCGGGGCGTGCAGCCGATCGGCGGCGACGAGGGCGATCCCCGGGCCGAGGCCGAGCCAGGAGTTCAGATGGGGCTGGCCGTCACGCCGCAGCTCGTCGCGGACCCGCACCACGTGACCGAAGCTGGCCAGCAGATGCGGACGCAACAGCCCCCAGACTGCCGGGCTGGTCCGCCAACTGGTGCCGAGGACGGCCACATCGCCGCAGCTCACCAGATCCCCGCCTTCCAGGAACAGCGGCTCCGGGACGCGGACCTCGGCCGATCGGCCCCGCAACCCGCGCAGCACGGCCGCCATGACGACTGTCTCGCGGGCCCGGTCCCGGCGCCGCAACCGGCCGACCGCGACCGCTTCACCGAGATCGACATAATGATCACGGGGAAACATCAACCCGGCCAAGGGACGCAGGGCGTAGCTCTCGTCCGCCTGGTCGGGACCGATCACGCCGCGGGCGGCGCCGGGGTCGAGCAGCAGCCGCGGCTGGCGCAGCACCACCGGCACCAGCGCCGGCGCCGACCAGTCGTGGAGCGCCTCGCGGGCGGCGGCCATTCGCAGGTCGTCCTCGGCGCTGACCGCGCGGACGGCGAGCTCGATCAGGACCTCCCGGGGCAGCGCCGCGAGGATCTCGGACGGGGCACAGGGACGGGCCCCAAGGTCGGCGAGCGCCGCTCGCACCGCGGCGGACTCGGCCGCGGCCCGGACCGGGTCGTAGGACGGACGGGGTGCCAGGAACACCGACGTCTCGGCCGGCTGCACCACCGTCGGATTCTGGATGAGAACCGTCGGCCCGGTCATCCGGTGACCAGGTAGCGACCGCACCGGCCCGGCACCCCCAACACCGACACCCCCAACACCGACACTCCCGCCGCGACGGCAGCACCCGCCACGGCGCACCCTCGGCCCCCATCAGCCAACGAGGAGAAAGGAACGGAAAAGCGGAACACAGCCGCGGGGAGAGCGTGGAAGCAACAGCCGCAGACAGATCGACGGCGATGTCCGTACTCGCCCGCCGGACGCCGACCCATATGCGAAGAATCATCTGTCCGATTTCTCGCTGGCGCGTTCCACCTCGGCATTATGCGACCGGGACGCGGAGCCCGGGATACCGCGGGTACGCGACGTGCCGATCGGGCAGGCGTTTACGTGTTCATAATCAGGGTGAGCGACGGCGGCAACGGAATTAGATCCGCATGACAGCCGCCAGGATGCCGTCCCGGAAGCCGATCGCCGCGATGAGACGCGTCAACGCGCGGCTCAGCACGGCGGTCCTGGCCGCGGGTCCGGGGGCCGGCACGACGTGCCCGGTCTCGACCGGGTGCCGCCCGGGCAGCACCCGCTTCGCCGTCACGTTGACGAAGCTCGGCACGCCGTCGCGAACCAGCGCCTCCACGCTGAACTCCGCGCCGACCATCCGGCTCTCCACCAGGTAGCGCCAGTGCAACGGGCGGTTGGGAAGCGCGCCGTCGTCGAGGGCGGCAACCGTCGCCGACCAGATGGCCGCCAGGTCGAGCGGCCCGTCCTCCACCGCGTCGAGGATCTGCACGCCGAGGCTGCCGTGCCGGTTGGCGGGTTTGAGCACCACCGGGCTCTCCACCCCGAAGGCCGCGAGGTCACCCGGGCCGAAGACCTCCCTCCAGCGCGGGGTCGCGATGCCCGCCGCCGTCGCCGCCCGGCGCAGCTCGATCTTGTCTGACAGGCATCGGGCGGCCCCGACTCCCGCGCCCGGCAGGCCCAGTGCGGCCGCGGCCAAGGCCGCAGCGGGGACGCTGTACTCCAGGGCCGGGACGACGGCGGTAAAGGGTCCCTCGGTGGCCGCCGCGGCGAGCACGACGGGGAGGAAGTCCTCGCTCTGGTGGTAGGCCGCCGGGAGCAGGGCCGCCACGCAGGGCAGCTTCTCGACAGCCGGCCGCACCCGCCGCCGGTCGATCAGATCCGGGTCCTCGACGAGGGTGACACTGCCTGGCGGCAGCGCCGAACCCAGCTGGTTGAGCAACGCCTGCCCGAATCCGATCACCAGGACACGCACGGGACGGTCTCCTCTCTTGGCATCCTCCCCGCCCTCAAGGACGGGGCCTGCGCGCTACGTTTCCCGGTCACGTCGTCAGGCCTCGACCAGACCGCGGCCGCGGAACCCGGCGGCCGGATGCCTCCACACGATCCTTGACGTCGAAGGGAAGGACATCGAGGGGAAGAACGGACGCCGCATCGGCCGGTGACTCCGCGGGCGCGCCCGGTACCACTGCGGGGCCCCGGAAGAATGCGACAGAAAAGGCACCGTGGCTTCGACCACGACCGCTCTGAACAATAGTGGAAAAAATATCGTATGAATTTCTGAGATTTTCGACAGGTTCGCCCGGGATCACTCATCCGGGGTTCGATCCGATAGCCCGGTGAAATTCGGAGTGGAACATTCGCCGTCCACCATTGAGATCCGTCAGGAGACGTTCCATCAGCATCACTCGGACGATGCTAACAGCCGCACACGACGGACGAGGTGGCAACCACGGAGCACCGGAAATGGTTACCCCTACTTAACATAGCGATCATGCAGCGGAGGACGCCGTCGGGAGACCGGCCGACCAGGCTCGGGGCCGGCCGGCTCCCCGGATCAGGACGCGCGGACTCCCGGCCCGCACGGACTCCGGAAGACCGGAACCAGCAGCGCGCCGCCACGCGTCGTCACGCGTCGTCACGCGTCGTCAGGCAACGAACTCGCCGACCAACCAGACGAGCACCATCGCGACGCCGGCGGCGAGCTCCACGACCACACCGACCCCGAAGGCGACAATCGCGGCCCAGGTCGTACGGCCCGCCGCTCGCGCATCCCCCAGCCGCGCCAGCTCGGCCAGGTAGATCCCGACCACTCCACCGATCAGGAGCCCGACGACCGGCACCACAAAGAAGCCGATGATCGCGCACACCGCGCCGATGGCCAGGCTGGGCCACGGCACCCCCCGACCGGCGGTAGCCCGAGCCGGCAGGACGTACTTGGTGAGCACCCCGATCACGAACAGCGCGGTCATGAGCGCCAGCACGATCCAGCGGCCGACTCCCCCACCGTCCGCGATCACCCACCACAGACCCGCGCCCCAGACCAGGACGAGGCCCGGTAGTACCGGGAGGACGACGCCAACCAGGCCGACGGCCATCACCAGAGCGACAACGAGCAGCCCGCCGGTACTTATGGCGCGACCTCCTTCACCGGCATCTCCCGATCTCCCGATCTCCCGCGACGGTAGCGTTGCTTCCCACCGCCGCGGTAGCACTGTTCTCCGCCATATTGTTCTCCGCCATGCGCCGACCCACCCCGGCGAAGGCGGCACGCAGTTCGGCAGGGGCGAGCACCACGACCCCGTCCGCCAAGGCACACAGTTGGCTGAGCGCCACCTGGAGCCCCTCCGTCGCGAACTCCACCTCCCGCCAGCCGTCGGCGTCAGGCGGGCCCGCCGCGGCGACGGCCTCCCGCGCGGCCAACGGATCGACGACCTGCCGCAGGCGGGTCAATGCAACCGGGGATAACCGCAGCCGACAGGTCCAACGCAGCAGGGTCCGGGCGAAGTCCTCGTTCGACGCGGCCCACCAGCGGGCGAGGTCGAAGCCGGCGGGCCGCTCGAAGGGCTCTGGCCGGACCATCGCGTGCCTCAGCCGCGCGACGCGATAGCTGCGCACGTCGGCCCGATGACGGGCGACAAAGTACCATACCCCCGCCTTACACACGAGCCCGAGCGGGTCGAGCCGGCGGGCGACCTCGCGGTCCCGCCGGGCGTAGCGGACGTCGACCCGATGCCCGGACCAGACCGCCCCGGCGACGGTGGCCAGGTGCGGGACGGCCTCGTCGCGATGGAACCAGCCAGGCGCGTCGAGGTGGAATCGCTCCCGTACCCGCGCGGCGCGCTCGCGGGGGTACGGCGGGAGCGTGGCGAGGAGCTTGGTCCGGGCGGCCGCGGCGGACGCCGCCATCCCGAGTCCGCCCAGCACCTCTCCCCCCGCCCCGGCGAGGACCAGGGCGGCCGCCTCGTCGCCGGTCAGGCCGTCCAGCCGGGTGCGCCACCCGTCCAGCAGCCACACCCCACCGGCCCGCCCGGTCTGCGTCCACAGCGGCACGCCGGCCGCCTGCAGGGCGGCGATGTCACGGTGCACGGTGCGCACGGACACCTCGAGCTCGGCGGCCAGTTCGGCGGCCGTCGCCCGCCGCACGGCCTGCAGATGCAGGAGCAACGCGGTAAGCCGACTCGATCGCACGTCTGGGAAGCCTAGCCGTGAACCAGGACAGCAGATGGCAGAGTTTCCGGGTCACGATGGCGCGGTGACGACATCCTGGCGCGACTTTGAGACCGCGCAACCCGCCCTCGCCGAGACCGCACGCACCCGGTTCGCGGCATTCCGCCATCACATCCTGGCCACCGTGCGTGCCGACGGCTCCCCGCGCACGAGCGGAATCGAGACGAACTTCCGGTTCGGGGAACTGTGGCTCGGGAGCATGCCGGATGCGCGCAAGTCCCGGGACCTGCGTCGCGACCCCCGGTTCGCCCTGGCCGCCAATCCCGGGCCGGGCCAGGACCTGGCCGGCGGCGACATCCGCGTCTCCGGGCGGGCCCGGTGAATCGACGATGAGGAGGTCCTGGCCTCCTTCGCCACCGAGATCGGCCCGCCGACGCCGTTCGACCTCTTCCGCGTCGAGCTCACCGAGGTGGTCCGCACGAGCGTCGACGAGCCGGCCGGGGAGATCGTGCTGGAAAGCTGGCGACCGGGCTATCAGGGGGTGCGGGTGCAGCGCCGTGGCAACGGGCCGGTGCACGAAGACTGGGCCGAAGACGGGGCCAAAGAGTAGACCATTGCAAGCCGCGGGACGGCGTCAACATCGTTGACTATCATGATGCCATCAACGACGAGACCAGCGATCCCACGGCGCCCCGGTCCGACGACGAGAGCCCAGGCTCCGAGGACACCCGGGAGGGTGACGCCGGCACGGACGATCCCGGCGCTGACGAGCCCGGCACGGATGACGACGAGCCGGGGGGCATTGGGACCGCCGGCGCGGAGACCGGTAGGCGGCGAGGTCGGCGGGTCGGTTCCCGGCGGACCCCGCGGGGCACGCTGTCCCGGGAGGTGCTGCTGGCGGCGGCGATGGAGGTCGTGGACACGCACGGCGCGGGCGCGTTCAGCATGCGGGCCCTCGGCGCGTTCCTCGACGTGGATCCCACGGCGATGTACCGACACTTCACGACGAAGAACGCGCTGCTCGACGCGCTGACGGACACGGTGATCCGCGGGGTGGAGGAGCTGCCGGAGACCGACGACCCCCGCCGGGACATCCGGGAGAACTTCCGTCAGCTCCGGCGCTCCCTGCTGGCGCACCCGACCCTGGCGCCGCTGGTGCTGCGCCGCCCGCCCGGGGTGGGCGCCTACTGGGAGCGGGCTGATCACGCGGTCGCCCAGCTTCACCGCGCGGGCATGGATCCGGCCGACGCCGCCAACGTCTACCAGACGCTGCTCTTCTACACCCTCGGCCACACCCTCAGCGAGGCCCGCCAGCTCGCCCGGGCCGTGGAACGGGAGGGGGCCGGCGCCCGCGGCGGCCCGGTCGCGGCGGTACGCCCGCCGGCCGAACACCATCCGGACCTCTCCGAGGCGGCACCCCATCTACGGGAGGAGAACGAGGCCCAGTTCCTCGCGGGCCTCGACCTCATCCTGCGCGATCTCCCCCGGTAGCCGCGCCCACCCACGATGCCGGTTCCCGCCGTCACGCGGACACTCACCGGCGGGCGCTGACCGATGAGGGCTCACCGATGGGGGCTGACCGGCGCGGGGCCCGGCTGTCATGCGCTGAGCTGGAGGCGTGGCCCGGCGAACGTCGCCATGATCTCATCAAAGGTTACCTCCGGCCGGTAGCCGGCACCCGGCGCTTTTTCACCTCGCCACCGGAGCGCGTCGAACTGCAAGGTCCACAGTTCGCTCTCCGTCGCCGGAAGCGCGACGACAACCGCATCGTCCTCGTCGTCCATCTGCCCGGTCAGCCAGGAGACCTGGTCCGACGGCAGCGCACAGACATACACCACCTCGCCCGCGGCGTTCGCCCGCACGGCGCGCAGTTGTTCCGCCTGGCTGTCCACGCCCAAGGCCGCGCCCAGACGCTCGGCGACCAGCTGCCGTTCCCAGGCGTCGGCATCCTGCGCGATCCGGACGATGACACCGCGCACCTCCAGCTCAAGGTGGATCCGCAGGTTGACGTCGGTGTCTCCGTCGAAGTACCAGGCGATCAGATCCGGCAACGCGGCACGAATCTCCTCGGCGGTCGTCTCGGCTGCCACCAGACCAGGACACTGCGGCGACCAGGCCGACCAGCAGGGGCCGTCCCGGCGAACCAGCACCGATACCGCCCTAGACACTATCGATCACCTCCAACGCCTCCTCGACCGTCAGCCCCACCTGCTTGACCAGTATCTGCCGGACGACCCCCGGCCCGACGGTGATCCGGTCATGAAAAGCGAGACGAAGTCGTGGACGTCCGTCCGCCTCCAGCCACCGGTGAGCTGAACCGTCCTGTTTTGTCACGCGATATCCCAATCGTCCAAGCACTCGCAGAAGCTGACGCGCCTTCAACGAGGGAAACTCCCCGGTCACGGAGAGCCGGCGGCCAGGAATGAAACCAGAAGAATCGCACGGATGGTCGTGCGGGCGAATGACTTCATCTCGATACTCCACGTCGTGGTCAAGGACGGGACGTCTCCATGGTAGCCGAGAAGAGAAGCAGGACAATAGGAGTCGAAATGAAATAACTTGCGCGTTTCGAACCCTCCACAGGCCTGTGACCTGCGATGATGCTCTCGATCACGTATTTGTTACTTCATTACGTCCCCATAGACTCGGGAAAATGGCGAAGGATCTACCCTACCCTACCCTACCCTACCCTACCCTACCCTACCCTACCCTACCCTACCCTACCCTACCTGACATCAAGTTCCGTGGACTCATCGCAGTAGGGGGACGTAATGAAGTAACAAATACGTGATCGAGAGCATCATCGCAGGTCACAGGCCTGTGGAGGGTTCGAAACGCGCAAGTTATTTCATTTCGACTCCTAGGACGAATGTCGCATTCATATCGCTACATCCGGCAAGCCGACCGGGTTCCTGAGTACAGCCGGCGCGGCGGGTGGCTCGGGATGCGGCGTAGCGGGCACCGGGCGCTTCTGGCCAGGTGCGTCGTTTCAGGTACATCGTTCCGGCGGTCCGTAGCCGCCATCACCCCGAACCGGGAAGATCATATAGAGTAATACTCGGATTTCCGCTCGGAATCGCCCACCTCGACTACACCACCGCACAGGGGCGGGCCTCTTCCGGAAGGCTTTCCCGGGGAGGATCCGTTATTCCGAAAATCCGAGGCACGAGAACCGGGCTGCCTAGAACCGAGCGTTCTGGAACCGGGCGTTCTGGAACCGAGTGCACCGAGCGGCCCTGGCGTGCTCCCCCGCCCAGGTTACCTGCCCACGTCGCCTTGCTACGGTACAACCGTGCCCGCCGCCGCCCCGCTCGCCGTGCCGGCGCATCCCGGGCCTTCCCCAGGTTTCGCGTGGTGGGCCAGGACGGCATAACCCGCGCGAGTGCGGGAAAGGCCTGCGGACAGCGGTGACTTATCCGTGCGGAACGGCCCAGACGTGCGGAACGGCCCAGACGGGCCATCAGGACCGCAAGGGCCACGAGAGCCAGACCACGAGAACGACGAGGATCGGAACGGCGCATGAGGATGCTCGACGGGCGGTCGATGGCCGCCGAGATCGGCAGGTACGTGGTCGACGAGGCCGAGAGGCTGGCTGCGGCGGGAGTCACGCCGACCCTGGCGGTGGTCCTGCCGACCGCGGATCCGGCCGCGTATTCCTATGCCGAGATCGTCGAACGGACCGCGGGCAAGGTCGGCGTGCGCTGCGTGCTGCATGAGCCGAAGGGCGAGCCGGCGGCGATCCTCGACACGATCGACACCGTCGCCGCCGATCCGACCGTGCACGGGATCATCGTCCAGACGCCGCTGCCAGGCGGGCTGACCTCCCGCGAGGTCGGCGAGCACATTCCGACGGCCAAGGACGTCGACGGGATGAACCCGAGCAGTCTCGGCCGGCTCGCGCTGGGTCTGCCGAGCTTCGCGCCGGCCACCGCCGCCGCGGTGGTGGAGATCCTCACCCGGGCCCGCATCCCGATGTCCGGCGCCCGGGTATGCGTGATCGGCCGCGGCCCGGTGGTCGGCAAGCCGGTCTCGCTGCTGTTGCTCGCCGAGGACGCGACCGTGACGATCTGCCACTCCCGCACCAAGGGACTGGTGAGCATCGCCCACGAGGCCGACATCATCGTGTCCGCCACCGGCCATCCCCGCCTCGTCGGCGCCGGCTTCGTCCGCCCGGGTGCGACCGTCATCGACGTCGGCACCGTCGTGACCGAGACCGGGCAGGTCGGTGACGTGGACGCCGCGGCCGTCTCGTCCGTGGCGGGCGCCCTCACCCCGGTGCCGGGCGGTGTGGGACCGGTCACCACGATGCTCCTGCTGCGCAACACGATCCGGGCGGCGCGCGCCGCCTGATCGGCGCGCACCCGCCACCTGGCCTCGGCGGGGCCCGCGGTGGCCTCAGGCGGGGCCGCGGTGGCCTCAGACGGAGCTGTAGACCGACCCGGCGAGCCGTACCCGGTTACGACCATCGGCCTTGGCCCGGTAGAGCGCGGAGTCCGCCCGAGCGATGAGACCGGCGAGGTCACCGCGGGGGCCGTGATGTGTCGCGACTCCCACGGACACGGTCACCGACAGGGGAGGCCGGCCCTCCAGCCAGCAGTGGGTTCCGGCGACCTGGCGGCGGATCCGTTCCGCGACATCGGCCGCGTTCTCCAGCTCGACCTCGGTGAGCAGCACCACGAACTCCTCGCCCCCGAACCGTCCGACGAGGTCCCGGGGGCGGGTCGCCGCCCGCAGCGCGTCCGCCACCGCGATCAGGATGACGTCCCCGATGAGATGACCGAACCTGTCATTGACCCGCTTGAAGTGGTCGATGTCGACCAGGAGCACCGACAGCGGACGCCCCACCCGGCAGGCCCGGTTGATCTCGCGTTCCGCGACCTGGCGCCAGTACGCCGGGTTGGCCAGCCGGGTCTTCGCGTCGGACCGCGCGGCATGCAGGAGCTCGGCGTGCAACAGGCTGCGTTGCAGCAGCAGGACGGGGGGTGTGATCGCCAGCATGAGCAACGGGTTCGCCGCCCACAGCACCGCGACCACGATCGACGAGCAGATCTCGGCGGCCTGCGCGGGCACGAGGTCGCGGCACGCATGCCGGAGCGGGATCCGGGCCGGGATGACAGATGACGGGACGACTCCGGTCCGGCCCGGCCAGCCCGGCCGGGTCGGGCCGGCCGCCGCGCCGGACCACGAACCGAGGCTCTCCCGACCGCCGGGCGTCGCCATCCCCATCACGGTCAGCCTCATCCCCATCACGGTCAGCCTCGCCACGACCGGGTAGACCGCGACCGCAGTGAGGAAGGCCAGCACCGCGACGCCGGACCCGACGAGGTTGTCGACGGTGAACGGCCCTCGATCGGGGCTGAGCAGCAGATGGACACTGGAGGCACAGAAGCCCGCGATGCCCAACGCCGCGGCGTGGAACACGCGCAGGTGCGGCGGCTGTACTGGATCACGACGGCCGGCGAGCCAGCACAGCGGCAGGCTGATAACCGTCGGGTAGAACGGCGGCAGCAGGACCGCCGCCGCCACCGTCCAGGTGGACAGCAGGTCATGGCGTCGGGCCCTGGGAACGGTCAGATCCTCACCCAGCCGTCCGGACGCCACCACGGCCAGCGCCCCGAGAACAACGAAGGTGGCGAAGGCCGCGAGGTCGGCCCATCGCGGACGCAGACCCGCCGCCGCGAATCCGGCCACACTCAGCCAGCAGAAGACTACGATCAACCCCCGTCGCATCAACCCCCCGGGCACGCGCCACAGCATCCAGCCGTGGCCGAGCAGGCGCAGCACGGCCAGGCGAGGTTCCGTGACGTGGGCGCCGGCCAGATGAAAGCCGGCCAGGCGTGGGCCGGCCAGATGAGGGCCCAATGGCGGAGGACCGATCATCCGGGGAGCGACGGGCTCGGCGCTCGCGGGTGGGGCGGACGCTTCGCCTCGTGCCGCCCCGCGACCGGTCCGGGCAGTCGCGCCCGCTCCCTGCGTGGTCACCCCGCGGGCTCGCCGCCAGCCACGCCGAAGGGTGCCCACCAGAACGGAACCCGCACCTCGCGCCAGTCGTATGCGTAACGGCATTGGTGGATGGCCTTCCTCGTTCTTGTCCACGGCCCTACCCGGCCGGAACCGCCCGGTGAATCCAACCTGGTCGCTGCTACTCACGGTAAATCATCGAGAACGAAGAGTACGAAGGCACTTCGCCAATTCGCAACCGTCCGAATGCCGGTTCTTAGCCGTTCCCGGCGTCGCCGAGCCGTGTTTTCTCCCCGGCACGCGCGCGATAGTTGCCCAGGAAATGGCACCTGACCTGCGACGACGAATGCCGGGCCGAAGGAGGCGTCGCGACGGGCCGCCCAGCCGCGCCGGCTGCGGGACACCCTCGAGAGACCACATCCGACACGCCCGGGAAACGGCACGTCCGCCGCCCAGAGACCAGTGACGGCCGGAGAAGAGACCGCCGAGGGACCAGCTCGATGCCCGCCGTCCGCGCCTGACCCCTGGCGGCGACGGAGGGCACGACGCGCCGGTGACACGGACGAACCGGTGACGCGGCGATCAGGTGGTGCGGGCGACCGCCTCGACCATCGCGGCGGTCAGGGTGGCCACGTCGGCGGGGGAGATGATGAACGGCGGCATCGTATAGACCAACCGTCCGAACGGGCGGACCCAGACCCCGAGATCCACCAACAGCGGCTGGATCACGGCCAGGTCGACGGGCTCCCGCGTCTCGATCACCCCGATGGCGCCGAGTACCCGCACGTCGGCGACCCCGGGCAGGTCGGCGGCCGGGGCGAGCCCGGCGGCGAGCCCGGCGGAGATCTCGCACACCCGAGCCTGCCAGGGCGAGGAGAGGAGCAGATCGATGCTGGCGTTCGCGACCGTGCTCGCCAGTGGGTTGCCCATGAACGTGGGGCCGTGCATGAACGCGCCGGCCGGCGAGTCGCAGACGCCCGCCGCGACCTCGTCGGTGCACAGCGTCGCGGCCATGGACAGGTAGCCACCGGTCATCGCCTTGCCCACGCACATGATGTCGGGGCTGATGCCGGCATGGTCGCAGCCGAACAGCTCGCCCGAGCGGCCGAACCCGACCGCGATCTCGTCGGCGATCAGCAGCACCCCGTAGTGGTCGCACAGCTCGCGCAGCCGCGCCAGCCAGCCCGGCGCGTACCACCGCATGGCTCCGGTGCCCTGCACGACCGGCTCGCAGATGACCGCCGCGATCTCGCCGGCGTGCCCGGCCAGCAGCCCCTCGATCTCGGCGACGTGAGCGTCCTCACACGGCTCGTCGAAGGCGCAGGCCGGGGCGGAGGCGAACAGATGGCGGGGCAGCAGATGGCTGAACAGGTGATGCATGCCCGCGTCCGGATCACAGACCGCCATCGCGCCCGAGGTGTCGCCGTGATAGCCGCGCCGGATGGTGAGCAGGCGCGTCCGGCCCGGCCGGCCCCGCCCGGTCCAGTACTGCAGCGCCATCTTGATCGCGACCTCGACGGCGACGGAACCCGAATCGCACAGAAAGACCCGCCGCAACGGATCCGGCGTGATCGCCACGAGGGTCTCGGCGAGGGCCACCGCCGGCTCATGGGTCAGACCGCCGAACATCACATGGGACATCGTCTCGAGCTGCCCGCGCACCGCCTCGTCGAGCACGGGATGCCGGTAGCCGTGGATCGCCGCCCACCACGACGACATCCCGTCGATCAGTTCCCGGCCGTCGGTCAACGTCAGCCGGGTCCCCGCGGCGGATGCGACCGGGAAGAGCGGCGTGGAGCCGGACACCGAAGCATACGGATGCCAGACCACCCGCCGATCGCGGGCGACGAGGTCGCCCACGTCCGCCACCGGGGCCTGGTGCCGGGGGGTGAGCGCGGGCGGCGGGACGGCGGTCGTCGAACGAGGGGTCACCTTCCCACTCTCGCCCACCCCGGTCGACGGCGGTGGCCTGGGTGACGCTGGCCTGGGCCGATCGTCGTGCGTCTCACACCACTGCGTCTCACCCCACGGCGTCACCCGCCCGAGCTCGTCACCCGCCCGTCCTGCCCTCGAACCCCAACCCGACAGGAGTCCAACTCGTGGCTACCCCCACTAAGTCCGCGGCGTCGAGGACGGCGAGCGCGTCGACGAGGACGAGGAAGTCACGTCGAAGGCGCCCTTTCGCGTTATGCCTGACCGATGTCTGGCGGCCCGGCGTCTCTCGCGCGGGTACGGCTGGGTGCCAAGGTAGGAGTGCCAGGTAGGAGCAGCTACCCAGGCTCATCGGGCAGGATGTCAGTGTGGTCATCCCGATTCACGACATCAATCCCCTGCGCCGCCGCCCGGTCATGACCTGGCTGCTCATCGCGGCGAACGTGGTGATCTTCGTTTTCTTCGAACCGGTGGTCAGCTCGGTCGCCGGCATGGAGACGTCGGCGGCACAGAACATCTGCGAGCAGCAACGGTTCTTCCAGAAGTGGGGCGCGATCCCGTGGGAGCTGGTGCACAATGCGCAGCTCACCGCCGCGGACTCCGGCCGGATCGGGGTGGACGCGGCCGGCAACCCGGGATGCATCGTGGAATCACCGCTCAGCTTCGACAAGATTCCGGTGCTGTCAGTGCTGACCTCGATGTTCCTGCATGGAAGCTGGCTTCATCTGATCGGCAACATGCTGTTCCTCGGGGTCTTCGGCAACAACATTGAAGATCGCATGGGCAGGCTGCTCTACCCGCTGTTCTACCTGGTCTGCGGATACGCCGCCGGGTACGGCTTCGCCCTGTTGGAGGGTGGGTCGACGAACACCCTGATCGGCGCCTCCGGCGCGGTCGCCGGCGTGTTGGGCGCCTATCTGGTGCTCTTTCCACGGGCTCGCGTCATCGGCCTGGTCTCCGTCCTGTTCTTTCTGCCGTTCTGGCTGCCGGCCTGGATCGTCCTCGGTTTCTGGTTCGCGTTGCAGTACATCTACTTCACCGGATTCGGCGTCGTCGACAGCGGTACCGTGGCGTACGGAGCACATGTAGTCGGCTTCGCGGCCGGCGCGTTGCTCGTCATACCGTTCATCAGCCGGCTGCGAGCCGCCGGCCCCGGGACGCCGCTCCGGGTACCCCAGCACGGCTGGATTCGCGGCACGGGGAACTCGTCGGCCCGCCACCGCCGCCCCTACTGAGCGATCCCGGTCTTCCGCGGCCTGACCGTCGAGCAGTCCCGAAGCCGCGAAGGTCCGCCCGGCGGTCAGGCAGTCCAGCGGTCCGGCGTCAGGCCGCCGGCGACCCGCCGGCGATGGAGTCGGGGGTGGTGGAGTCGGCAGCCTGGTCCGCCGCGTCGTCGTCGGAGCCGCCCGTGTCGGCCGCGGATGCCACGGCCGCGGCTTTCCCGGCGGGAACACGACGTCGCAACAGACCGCGCCGGGCTCGCGGACGGCCCGCGTCGGCCGACCTCCGGCCGGGCCGCTTCCGGCCACCCGTCACGACCGGCGCGTCCTCGGCCTCCGCCGCCACTGCGGGCCCGACAGGCTGTTCCCCGGTTGTCGAGGCGACCTCCGCGGGCTGCGAGTCCACGGCCGGCTGCGAGTCCACGGCGGTCGAGAAGGGGACCTCGTCCGAGATCGGACCAGTGGCCAACTCGAGCGGCGCCGACGCCTCGCCGCCGACCCTTCCGGTCTCGACAGCCTCGGCGGTCTCGACAGCCTCACCGGCCTCGGCGGTCGCCTCGGGCAGGTCGGCCGGAGCGGTCTCCTCCGCGACCCGCACGTCGAGAGCGACCGTCCGCCAGCCCTCGAAGACCTCCTGAACGGCGAAGTCCGCGGCGAGCAGAGCGTCACGGTAGCGAACGAGCTGCTCGTACGACAGGGTCGGATCCGGCTGCGGTCCCGTCACCACGGGGACCTCGGAGGCCGTCGCAGCGGCGCCCGCGGCGGCGCCCGCGACAACGGCCGTGGTCACCCGACAGGTAACGCACCCGGCGGAGTCGGTCGTCTCCGTCAGCGTCCAGGAACGGCTGGCCGCCGCGGCGAGCCGCGGATCCGTGAGCGCCGCGCCGCCGGCCTGCTCCGTCAGAAGCGTCGCGATCCTCGCCGCGACCGTGGTGGTCGCCACGTCGCCCCTACCCCATCGCACGACCGCACGTCCTTTCCCTCGATCTCTGTCTGCCGCTATGCCGAAGACGCCCATGATCGGCCGACCCCGGAAAATGACGCCGGTGCCTGAGGGCGAGAACTGCATCTTGACGGACGGATCGGAGGCGCTACGCAGCGGGGTGCTTTTTGCCACATGGCGGACATACGATACAAACACCGGACGGCCTCGATCGAGGGTAAACATTCACCTGCTTTAGCGATCTTGCTGTGGGTGACGGTT
>NZ_CDWRCL010000082.1:5757-16707 GCF_977927575.1 Frankia sp. CcCS3 | reverse complement strand
GCGCGGACCGGAGGCGCGCGGTCCACGCCGGGCGCGCCGCCGGCGGAAGCGGGGGAAGCGGGGGAAGCGGCGGACCAGCGTCCGGCGGTCGTGGGCCGCAGCGGCCGGACCTGGCGGGAGATGCCCCGGCGGATCCGCGGCGCCGGGGCCGACTGCCGGGTACGCCTGGTCAGCCTCGCCGGGCTGGGCTTCGGCGCCCTGCGTACGGCCGGCGCGGGCGGCCCGTCGACGCTACGGGTCGGTATGGAGCTGCTCTCGCTCGGCAACCCGCTGACCCCCCTGCTGCTCGACATCGTCGACGGCCCCGACGGGGCGCCCACGGGTTACGAGGCGCCCACGGGTTACATCACGAGCTGGGCGGCTGGCCCGCTCACCGACCCGCTCGAGCGGCAACGCGGCGACGACAGCATGGCCGCGCAGCTCGCGAACGGTGAGTTCGCCGCCCCCGCGGACGTCATGGACATGCTCGCCCCGCTCGGCGCGCTGCTCGACGACGCCGCGACCCAGCTCGGCGTCGTTCCCATCGAGCTCAGCCCGGACCATCTCGTGCACTGCCGGGGATCGCTGCGGCTGGTCGGGTACGGCCGCCACGGGTACGCGCCGGCCCGGGGGGTGATCCCGCCTGCGTCCGAACGTAGCCAGGACATGGTGGAACTGCTCGGCGACGACATCCCGGCACCGGACGCCCCGCTGGAGGAGTGGCGGGCAGCGCAGGTCCGGGCGTTGGCCCGGCTGATCGGGTGGTTGTCCACCGGCCGCCGGCCGACCGCCTACGGTGCGGTGACGGGCGGATCGCGGGCGGCGCGCGAGCAGGCGGTGGACCGGTACCTGCGGGGCTGCGGGATCGACGCCCGGGTTGCCGACCTGCAGCCCGGCCGGCTCCGGGAGGAGCTCACGACGCTGGCCGCCGCGGCGCGGCGCACGAAGATCACCGAGGGTCTCGCCGCCTCCGACGTCATCATCGCCTACCATCACGACGCCGCGGCCCGTGGCGGGTTCGGCGACCGCAACCCCCGCTTCGAGCGGGGCCTGGTCGGCGGCACGTACCTGGGCACGGTCGACCGGGTCGACCCCCGGTTCGTCGTGATGAAGCTCAGGTACGGCGTCCGGGTGTTCGTGCCGCGTTCCGGCACCGGGTTCGACGTCGATCTCACCACCGTCCTGCAGGCCGGTGAGCAGCGCCCGGTGACGGTGCGCCGTTTCGACGAGACGCTCACCCCGCGCGGCGATCCCAAGGGCCTGCGGGGAGTGTTCGCGCCGGCGGGGACGGAGGTCATGACGGCCGAGCGCCGGGTCAACCCGGAGCCGGTGCGCCTCGCGGCGAGCCTGCAGTCCGGGCGGGCGGCGGTCGGCGTGGCCGCCTTCGAGGCCGCGGACCTGTCCAGCCCGCTGGCTGGCCTGCTCGGCGGTTCCGGCTGGCTGCTCTGCCCGCCCGACGACCTCGCCCGGACCCTGGTTGCGCTGCGACGCGTGCGGTCCGCGCACCGGGCACCGGACGGCGCGGTGCCCGATCCGGCCCGGATCATCGCCTTCGATGTCGACCCGGCGGCTCTGATCGAACCGAACGCCCTGGCGAGCGCCGGCCAGCGGGTGGAGTTCGCGCTGCCGCTGCTCGACGAGGACGGCCAGGCCCACGCTCCGCGCGCCTGGAGGGACCTGCCGCTGGTCGATGACGTCTCGTTGCAGGGGCTGCGCAGGCGCATCGGAGCGACGGCGGGGCAGAGCGCGGCCCGGCGGCTGTTCGCCGCGGCCTTCGCGCACCTGCTGGTGAACCCGGACGAGAGTGCCCTCGCGGCCGACACCGGCAGCCCGCAACGCGGTGGGCGTAGCGCAATCATGACGATGCTGCAGGAGATCGGTCGGGCGTTCGCCGGGCGGCCGGACCTGATTGTCACGGTCACCGCGGAGCTCGCCGAGCAGCAGAGCGTCCTGGCGGCCCGGGACAGCGCGAAGATGCTCGACGAGCTCGCGGCGGTCCTGCGGCCGCTGCCGGCCGAGCGCCGGATCGTCATCGACGTGATGCGGCTGGTCATGCGGGAGCGGATCCGGCCGGAGACCCGCCGGATGCTGCTCGCCGAGACGCTGCCCGCGACTGGTGTCCTCACCGGTTGCTGGGGTGACGTCTGGCAGATCACCGCGGTCGGCCTGACCGAGCTGACCGAGGCCCTCGAACGGGTGGCCGCGACCGGGCAGGTGCTGGCCCGGGCACCCCGACTCGACCGCGACGCGGTTGTCTCGCTCGCGGTCGCCGGCGCGGCGCCGGCGGTGGTGCGGTGCGCGCCGCTGCTGCCCGTCGATCTGATCCGGGAACTCACGGAACGTGCCCGGGTGACGCCCGAGGTGCTGCGGGGGGGAACCAGCCCGGTGAGTGGGCGGCCCGGCAGCGGCATCGTCCACCGGATCGAGCTGCTCGCGCGGGCCGGCGCCGAGGCGGTGCCCGGACTCACCGAGGACGAGGTCCGCCGGTTCGTGCTCGATGGCGGCCCGGACGGCGGCCCGGATGGCGGCGCGGACGGTGGCGTGGTGGAGGGCGCGACCGCCTCCGCCGCGACCGCCTCCGCCGAGGACGTGTCGGCCCCGGTCGCGGACCCGCGGGCCGCGTTCGCCGAGACCCCGGTCGTCGCCCCTGAGCCGGACTGGATGCCGGACTGGTGCGCGGCCCTCGCGGCTGCCGGCGGGCTGGCGGCCGACGAGGTGCGGGACCGGGCGATCGAGGAGAACCTCCTGGCCGGACCGGGTCCGGTGCCGCCGTCGCGGTGGGACCCCGACATCGCCGGGTGCCTCGCCGAACGGTGGGAGACGACGAGCCTCGCCGAGCTGATCGAGCTCGGGCGGGTGCTGGCCGCGGGTGACCTGCTCTGGATCCGCTCGGTGGCCGTCACGGTCGGGGTGTCCGTGTCGGAGGTGGTCGACGCGGCACTTGCCCAGCGCCTGCTCGGCCAGGCGCGGCCACCGTCACCATCCGACTGGTCCCAGGCGGACGTCGCCTCCTACCTCACCGAACGGTGGACCGCGGTGCCGTTGGTGGCGTTGCTCGACGTGGCCCGGGACCTGACGCGGTCGAGCGTCGGCTGGCTGCGCGCGGTGGCCGACGCCGCCGCGGTCCCGGTCTCCAGCGCGATCGACCGGGCCGTCGCGGAGGGCATCCTCGGCGAGGCCTCGCCGACGGACGCGGCGCTGCCGCCGCTGATCGCCGGCTACGTCGCCGCACGCTGGGACGAACGGTCGCTGCGGGACATCATGGCGACGGTCCGGGTCCTGGTGAACGGCGACCTGGAGTGGCTGCGTTCCTTCGGCGCCGCGCTCGGCGCGAATCCGGGCGACCTCGTCGACGAGGCCGTCACGGCGGGCCTGCACCAGGCTGACCCGCCGCCCGATCCCGGCTGGTGGGTCGATCCGCGCGTCGTCGCGTTCGCGCGATCCCGGTGGGGCGTCCTGCCGCTCGACACCCTGCTGAAGATCGTCCGATGCCTCGCCGTCGAGGACATCGTCTGGACCACGCAGTTCGCCGAGCTTGTCGCGGCGGACCCGTCGACGGTGATCGAGACCGCCTTCCAGGAGAACCTGCTCGGCAGGCCGGGCATGTCGGCGTGGGCGGTGGCCCTGTTCGACGACGACGTCGTCGGGCTGTACCTGTCCCGGCGCTGGGGCATCCATCCGCTCGCCGAGACCCTGAACAGGGCCAGCCTGATCGGGGCGGCGCGCGACTGGCTGGTCCGGCTCGCCCGGATGTCCGGGCAGGACGTGGCCGACGTGCTCGACACCGCGATCGCGGAGGGCGTCCTGCGCCGCGGGGCGCAGTCCGCGCCCCCTCGCTGGAGGGTGTCTCCGCGCCCTATCTGGCCGCTCACTGGGGCACGATGCCGCTGCCCCGGCTGCTCGTCGAAGCGGCGCGCGCGGCCCGGGGCGAGCCGGACCCCACAGGACCCCTCACCACCGGTCCGGCGGGGCCGGCCACCACGGGTCCATCCGGTCCATCCGGTTCGTCTGGTTCGTCTGGTTCGCCTGGTCGGGTTGCCGGTTCGTCCGCGTCCTTCGCGGCGGAGGTAGTGTCGCTGGTCGCGCTCGACCCGGCTACCGTCGCCGCGACCTGCGGTGCCCGCCTGGTGCGGGTGGCCGCCGCGCTGCACGGGGCGCCGCGCCTGGTGTCGGCGCTGGGCGCGTTGGACCCGCCCGCCCGGGCCTGGTTGCTGGCGGTCGCCGACCTGCTGCCCGCGGGCGCGGACGAGGTGGATCTGGCCGTCGCCGCCACCACGGACGACCCGGTCGCCGTGGTCGGCCTGGCTCTGGAGCACGGCATAGCGGTGACCGAGGCCGCTGCCGCGGCCGCGTGTCTCGGCCGGGTACCCGAGGCCGACCGGCCGGTGCTCGCGCCGCTCGGGGGGCTGCTCGCCCGGATACCCGTGGCCGTGCTGGTGACACTCGCCTCGCTCGACCTGGAACCCGCGGTGCGCCGGGCCCTGGCCGGCGTCGAGCAGGCACATCCGGGCGCCGTGGACGTGGTCGCGCGGCACGGGGCGCCGGCGGCGCCCATTGTCACCGGGCCCCGGTCGCAGGCGATGATCTCGCTGCTGCAGCGGATCGAGCCGACACCGGGACTCGTGCCGTGGATCCTGACCGCGGGTCCCGAGGCGGCGGTCGCGGTCGCCACGGCCGGTCCCGGCGTCATCGACGTCGCCGCCCGGGCCGCCGACGCCTGGCGGCGTGGCGACGTCGCCGGCCCACTCGCCGCGATCAAGGCTGCCTGGGAGGCGACCGGCCCGACGGACCGGGTCTGGCCCGTCCCGGCCGCGGGCGTCAGCCGCCGGGGTGACAACCTCATCCGGCTGGCCATCACCGTCTATCCCCTCGCGGCGCGGGGACGTTCGGTCAGCGAGATCCTGAGCATCCTCGCGCGCTGACCCGCGGCCACCCCGCCCGCTACCCGCCCGCCCATGCCGCTGTCACTCACGCCGCCGTCACTCACGCCGCCGCCACCGCTGTCGTAATTGTCACCGCGGCGGGGGTGGCCTACGAGGCCGTGGAGGGGGAGGCGGCCTTCTACGGCCCGAAGATCGACGTGCAGATCGTCGACAGCGCCGGCCGTGAAGCCACCCTGTCCACCGTGCAGATCGACTTCCATCAGCCAGAACGGTTCGATCTGCACTACGCGGGCCCGGACGGCGCGATGCGCCGGCCGGTCATGGTCCACCGCAGCGTCATCGGCAGCGTGGAGCGGGCCGTGGCCCACCTCATCGAGTCGCACGGCGGTGCCTTTCCACCATGGCTTGCGCCCGTCCAGCTGGTGGTCCTTCCGATCTCCGACGCCGAGGTACCCCACGCCCTCGCGCTGGTCCGGCAGGCGGCCGACCGGGGACTGCGGGCCGAGGTCGCCGGTCCGGAGCGCGGCACCCTGGGCGCGCGGGTCCGGGCCGCTCGTCTGGTGCCCTACCAGGCGATCATCGGTGCCCGGGAGGCAGCCGACGAGCGGGTCTCCCTGCGGCTGCGGGATGGGCGCCGCCTGGAGGCCCGGCCCGCCGCGGAAGTCCTGGCCGGCATCGATCTCCTGACAAGCGCGCACGGCACCGATCTATGGACCAATCCCCGGGAGGCCGGTGTCCGCCCGTAGCCGGCACCCGGTGGCCCGCCCGCTGCCCGCCGGTTGGCCTCGACGCGCGGGGGAGCGCCCGACCCGCGGGTGTTCTCAATAGACATGCGTCGACATACCAAGCGGCCCCATATTGGCGAGTATCAGTATGGGGCCGCGTTCTTTGTGGCTGGGCTGAAATTTACACGCCGCGCAGCTCCCGGTATTTACTCAGCACGTCTTTCACAGCGTCCGTCACGGGCTGTTCCTCGGTGAGTGGCGTCCAGGTGTAGGCGTCGTGTTCCTGAAGTTCGACCGGCTCAGGGGACGTAATGAAGTAACAAATACGTGATCGAGAGCATCATCGCAGGTCACAGGCCTGTGGAGGGTTCGAAACGCGCAAGTTATTTCATTTCGACTCCTTGACGAAGGCGGGAAGGTCCCCGGCGGGGTACCCGCCACCGCAGGCGACTACGTAGAGATTGCGATTCCCGTCGGTCATGGCGAAACCTCATTGTGATCGTTTTGGAAGATCGCTGCGGTTTTCGTCTCGTCGAGAACTCTCTCGTGCCGCGTCTCGTCCTCGGGTCAGGAAATGCTTTTCTATACCGAAAAATCAAAGTTATCAACACCGGATCCGGATCCGGTGCAGGTCGTCCCTGCCGGGGCGGGGCAGGTCAGATCCGGGTGAAGGCCTCCGCGTCACGACGGAAGCGGTCCAGCTCGGTAAGACTGATCGTCGGCCGGGCCAGCCGGGCGGCATCCAGCAGGTCCTGCGTGCTCAACGGGGTTACCACCGGGCCGTGGCCGCCCCCGCCGCTCTCCGCTCCCGCCCCGGCGCCGACCTTCGCCCCGTCGGCGGCCCGGTGGAAGGCGGCGGCGGCGGATCGCTGCACGACCGCCGAGAGATCGGCCGGCGTGAACAGGTCGGTGGCCGCGACGACGGCGTCCAGATCGATGTCCCCCTTGTTCGCGACCCGGTCCAGCAGCCCTTCGAGCAGCACCCGGCGCCCCTTGGCGTCCGGCGGCCCGACAGGGAGGACGAGATCGAACCGGCCGGGCCGGATGAACGCGGGATCCAGCGCCGAGACCGCGTTGGTCGCGCAGATCAGCAGCCGGCCCTGCACCCCGCGGAACTGCGGGATCGCCTTGAGTAGCTCGTTGACGACGGACTGGTTCTCCGGCCGGGTCTCGCGTGACTGGGCGATCTCGTCGACCTCGTCAATGAACACGACGACCCGCTCGACCCCCATGAGGTCGTTGATCGCTGACCGCAGCTCGGCGGCGAGCCCACTGCCGCCGGAGGCCAGCCGTGAGGGCAGCAGCTCGACGAACGGCCATTCCAGCCGGGCGGCGACCGCCCGGGCGAAGGACGTCTTGCCGGTGCCGGGCGGCCCGAACAGCAGCATCGCCGTCGGGATGACGACTCCGTATGCCTCGGCGAGCTCCCGTTCCCGGACCGGCAGCAGCAGCCGCTTCTCGATGAGCGCGCGCTCCTCCTCCATCCCGGCGAGGTTGGACCACTCGGAGGTGCTCAGCAGCGCGCCGCCCCACCGCTCGACGGTGGAGACGTCCGCCGGGCGCAGGGGAACCTGCTTGTCGTAGAGTACCTGCCCGGTAGCGGTGAAGCCGCGGTTGAGGAACGCCTCCTCACCCGGCTGCCCGGGGGTGATCAGCGTGGTGATCCGCCGGCAGCCGGCGTGCAGGAGCAGGTTCTCCACGCTCTGCAACAGGCTGGAGCCAATGCCGTGGTGACGCCAGGCGGGCGCGATGGCGACCGTGAGCACCCGGCCCTGGCCGCCCTCCTTGCGCCCGACCGCGGCACCGACGAGATGCTCGCCCGCGACGGCGACCACCGCGGGGGACTCGGTGTCCGGGAGTTCGTGCCGCAGCGCCAGCACGGTGTCGGTGAGGTTGATGGGCGGGCCGCCCAGGGTGCTCCGCACTTCCTCCAGCAGGCGTACTGTCGCCGCGTAGTCGACGGTCTCGTAGGGACGGATGTGCCAGATGGGCACGCTGGCTCCTTCAAGTCGGTCACCGACGGATCGTCGACTCGACAATGCCCTTCTGTTCCGCCCCGATCAGCAGGGACTGACGAAGCTTTCTGGCGGGACCTTGGGACCGCCACCCCCGGCCGAAGGCAATCTTCGTGCCTGTAGGTGCTCCCTTGGGCGGGGCGGCCCCTACTCCTGCGCGTTCCGGTGGTGATGATCAGGACGGGCGATCTCAGTCGAGTGTTCTGGCCGCTCGGCGCGGCGCCAGGCGGCGTCGGTGAGTAGACGCAGTCCGTTGAGGCCGACGATGACGGTGGAGCCCTCGTAGCCGGCGACTCCCAGCGGCAGCGGCAGGGTGCCGATCAGGTCCCAGATCGCCAGGCCAGTGATGAACAACGCGGCGATGACGAGGTTCTGCACTACCAGGCGGCGGGCCCGCTGCGCGAGGGCGACGACAGCGGGGATGGTGGCCAGTTCGTCGCGGACCACCACGGCGTCGGCGGTGTCGAGGGCGAGGTCGGAGCCGGCGCGGCCCATGGCGATGCTGGCGTAGGCGGCGGCGAGTGCGGGGGCGTCGTTGACGCCGTCGCCGACCATCAGCACCTTCCGGCCGGCCTGCTGGAGGTTTTGGACAGCGGTGACTTTGTCCTGGGGTAGTAGACCGGCGCGGACGTCGGCGATGCCGACCTCGGCGGCGAGGTGGGCGGCGGCGCGCGGGTTGTCGCCGGTGACCAGGACAGGCGCGGTGCCGGTCGCCGTGGCCAGGGCGGTGACGGTGGCGGCGGCCTTGTCGCGCAGCCGGTCGGCGATGCCCAGCACACCAACCGGGGTGTCGTCCAGGATGACCAGGACCGCGGTACGGCCCTTTTCTTCCAGGCGGGCGGCCACCGCGGCGGCCGGGTGCCGGGAGCGGCTGCCCAGCAGCCGTACGGGGCTGCCGACCGCGACCGGATGGCCGTTGACGGTGGCGGTCACGCCGGTGCCGGCTGTGGAGGTGAAGGTCTCCACCGGCGGGATGTTCAGTTCGCGGGTGCGGGCGGCTGCCACGATGGAGCGGGCCAGCGGGTGCTCGCTGGGGTGCTCGGCCGCCGCCGCCAGCGCCAGCAGGCCGTCCTGGGTAAGGCCGGAGGCGGCCAGCGGCTGGATGTCCGTCACCCGAGGGGTGCCTTCGGTGAGGGTGCCGGTCTTGTCCAGCGCGACGGCGTCGACCTGGCCGAGGCGTTTCATGACCAGCACGGACTTGATCAGGACGGACTTGATCAGGACGGACTTGATCAGGACGGACTTGATCAGGACGCCGTGGCGGCCGGCGGTGGCGACCGCGGACAGCAGCGGGGGCAAGGTCGCCACCACTCTCCAATCGCTGGCGGCCCCGTCGAGACTGTTGATCCTCGCCCGGTTACGCGAGGGCCCGCTCGCCGCGACCGAGCTGGCCGCCGAGGTCGGTCTGGAGCAGTCCGCCTGCTCCCACCAGCTCCGCCTGCTGCGCCATCTCGGCCTCGTGGCTGGCACCCGCAAAGGCCGCTCCGTGGTGTACTCCCTCTACGACAACCACGTCGCCGAGCTCCTTGACCAGGCCCTCTACCATGTCGAACACCTCGGCCTCGGCCTCGCGGACACCCCCGCTACCGACGCCGAGCCGGAGCGGGAGACGGCGACCGCCCCGAGCGCCTGACGCGCCGACCACGCATCCCGCCCGTGCCGGTGGAGGCGAGGTCGCGCCGTCCCCAGGCGCGGACGGCCAAGTCTCGCGGTCAATGGTCCGGGGAAGAGGGATCTGGGCAAGAGGCAAGGCGGTGCCCATCGAGCGCTCTGGAGGTGGCCGCGGGGGCGGACTGGAACGCCGATACGGACTTCGACGTCCGGCTGCAGGGCGTGCCGCTCACCAATCGCCGTCCGGATGTCGTGGTGTATCGCGCGGACACGATCGACGTCACGCCCACCCGTCCCGAGCACGTGCTGCTGGTTGTGGAGATCGTCTCGCCGGGGTCGGAGACCACCGACAGGATCGTGAAGGTGGACCAGTACGCCAGGGCCGGCATCGCTTTCTACTGGCGGGTCGAGCAGGCCGCTACCGGTGTTCCGCTGGTGTATACCTATGTCCAGTGTACACTTATGTCCTCGATCCGGCGAGCGGGGCCTACCGGGATGGAGAGGTGTTCACCGGCGTGGTCAAGATCTCGGCTCCCTTCGCGGCAGAGATCGATTTCGGTCAGCTCTGATACCCATCCTTTGCCGGCGCTCCGGCGCTCCGCGAAGGAGCGCCGAGTGCGACGGGCCGGGGCGCTGGCTCCTGTCCGCCCAGGGCGTCGTGCGGCGATGGGCGCGACGGTCCGGCCAGGCCAGCAGCAGGTAGTCCAAGACGGACGGGGCGAGCCGTCCGGCGTTGAAGTAGATCTCGTCGTGGATAAGCAGGCCTTCGTCGACGACGACCCGGCGGTTCCTACCGGGTTGGCCTTCGTGTCCTCGGCGCTACCTACAGTACAGCCTGCGGGGTTGATCGGCTGGGAGGTGGCATGAGGTTCGCGCCCGTCTGGGCGCGGGCCTTCCTGTCAGGTGAGGAGGTCGAGGAGTTCGGTGAGGGAGTCGATGATGTGGTCGGGTCTGGCTGTGTGCAGGGTGCGGGTGGGGGTGTAGCCGTTGGTGATGGCGACGGTCTGGTAGCCGGCGGCGCGTCCGCTGTGGATGTCGTAGGCGGTGTCGCCGATGTAGAGGGCGCGGGTGGTGGTGCGGCGTTGGCGCAGCTGGTGGGTTTTGTCGGTGACGTCGCCGTCGAGGAAGTGTAGGAGGGGGTTGAGCCCGCCGGTGTGGGCGTCGGCGTGGACGGTGGCGGTGCTGGCGGCGCCTACGACGCCGAGGGTGGCGCCGTAGGCGGTGAGGCGGGTGAATGCTTCGGTGGCGTCGGGGCGTGGTTGGGCGGGGAGGTGGCTGAGGTGGGTGTTCCATTCCTGTTCGGCGGTGGCGGTGGCGGTGGGGGCAGGCCGAGTTCGGTGAAGAAGGTGCGTAGCGGGAGCTGGAAGGCGGCCCGGAACTGGTGGAGGGTGAGTTTCGGGAGGCCGTGGCCGTGTAGGACGGCGTTGGTGGCGTGGTGGGCGCGGTCGGTGTCGGCCATGACGGTGCCGTTCCAGTCGAACACGAGCAGGGTGCCGGTCGGGGTGTGGGTCATGCGGGGGCGCTCACCTTGTGGAGGAGTGGAGGAGTTGGTCGGCGGTGCCGTCGGTGCCGGCGTGGTGAGGACGAAGCCGGCGTGGCTTGTCCCGCTCGGCTGCGATGCGGCCGGCCGGAGGGTGGGTGTGGGGGCGGTCACGTTGGGGTTTGGGTTGTCAGGGTTCGGGTTGTTAGGGTTTGGGTGTCGAGGGCGAGGATGGTGCCGTCTACGGTGACGGCGAT
>NZ_CDWRCL010000082.1:1855-5195 GCF_977927575.1 Frankia sp. CcCS3 | reverse complement strand
TTCCGGTGGGTGTGCCGATGGGTGTGCCAGCGCCGGGAACCATCCGCGAGGGTGAGGAGTTCGACGGCTCCGGCGGGGCGGTCCTCGTGCCTGACCCCGATGATCACCTCGTCGCCGTCGATGCGGCCCGGGGCCCGGTGCCCGGCCCGGTCAGCTGGTGGCGCCAGCGCACCACTCCGTGGCGGCGTGCGGTGGGTGCCGGGGCGGGTAAGGAACACGAACGGCCCCGCCGCGGCCAGCGAGAACGTCCCGTCCGCCGCGCTGGTAGTAACCGTACGGCCGTCGCTGACGAGCACACCGGGACAGGCCCGCCCGTCGGCGGTGACGACACGTCCACGCATGAAGATAGCCTTTCTCGAGATCAGACGCGGAGATACGAGCTACGACACTCGGTGAGGACGTCGGTTGTCGCCAGCGCGATGCCGCTGCTTTCAGCCGGCACTGCGTTTCGCCCAGCCCCCGGGAGGGCTACGCTGCCGTCCCGGGGGCTGGCCAGGCCCCGCCGCTGGGTGCACCCCGGCTTCGGGGCCAACTCCCCAACCGTAGGGCCACGCCGAAGCCACTTCCTGATCGAACAAGGCCACTACCTACATGCGGATGGCCTCACTGCGCCGCCCGCTTCTTGGCGGATAATCCACCCCCACCTGGATACTCGTATACAACCAGGATAGTTCCCGGCGCACACGATCTCCAGAATAGAGTCGAAATTGTGCTAGCCGACTTATTTAAAGCTTAGTAAGGTCGGTGTGCCGCTGCTTGTGAGCGGGCCCTGCCGGAAAACCAGGCGCGGAGTCCGTCCCGCATTCCGATGCCGGTGGGCTGCCAGTCCACGTCGCGCGCCAGCAGGGTGCGGGCGTTGCGAACGTGCATGCTGCTCAGCACGGTGAGACCGTCAGCGTGTCCTGCCCGGCGCGGCGCGCAGTGACATCCCTCGGTGAAGTAGAGGTCGAGGCCGCGGCGGAGCAGTTCGACCTCTTCCGCGGACAGTTCCGCGGCCCAGGTCTCGTCGGCGCGGGTGCCTCCTGGTCACGGCAGGGTACGGAACAGGTCTGCCTCGCTGACCCGCCCGGCGGGGAGGAACGTATGGATGCCGTCAAGGGGCACCTGACCACAGCTGACTTCAGCCCGGCCGACGATCGCGACGTCTGCGCCGGTCAGCTCCAGCACTCCGCGTGCCACGGCATCGCCGATCAGGCCCGCGCCGGGCATGGCGGGTTCGGTCAACGGCCGCTCCAGTTCACCGATGATCTGTCCGCGAAGCTCCGCCAGCGTGTTGCTGCCGGGACCGCTCCAACCGAGCCGATCCTCCTCGCGAGCAGTGACCAGTTCGCCACGAAGATGAATACCGTCATCGTCAATATCCACCACGCCGACCTCGACGCCCATCGCCCAGGGCTGGATGTAGGGCATTCCCGCGACGGTCCCGATCCGGCGCGTTGCTGTTACATGCGCGCCGAACACACCGTCGACGTGCCCGCGAAGAGCGCGACAGAAATCGTGCATCCGCTGGCCGCCGTCCGGCTCGCCAGGTCTTGGAAAGATCCCGTCATGAATTGCCACGAAGGTGTGGTCGACCTGGCCCCGAAGGCCGGCCGCGGTCTCGATCGTCAGCTGCGCCGCGGCGTCGAGATCGCCGAGCTGGTCATAGACCGCCCGGCCGCGCCGTTCGGCCAGGTTGATGCCCACGATCGCGACGGTGCGGCCGCTCGGCGAGCTGACCGTCCAGTACGGTTGGAACACCGGGCCAAGCGCCACCAAGGCCGGGTCCGCGGCAACCAGCGGGAAGGGGATCCGCTGTGCCCATGTCAACACCGCCGCATCACCGAAGTCGAACTCGTGATTGCCCGGGATAGCCGCATCAAAGCCAAGACTGGCGGCGGCCGCCCAACCGAGAACACCTTCGGTCGCTGTGCAGAGCGGTCCTCCGGCGGAGAAGTCGCCGACGTCGATCCAGGCACTTGTCTGCACGTCCTCGCGAAGCCGGTTCACCGTCGCCCGCAACGCCGAGCCACCGGGCAGCTGCCCCCAGGATGTTGCCTGTCTGCCAAACGATCCAAAGAAGTCGTAGGTGAGGAGCAGGCGGATGTCAGTCATGTGCATGGGCTCCTTCCTGTTCGAGTAGGTGTGGCGAAGACAGGCGCAGGCTCACGTCCTCGTCCTTACATGTTCGGGCCCCATGGAATCTTGGAGCTGGCCGCCTGGGGCACCGGAACTTCCGCCCAGCGGACCATGGGGCCCGAACACCACTCATCCTAGAAAACTTGCCTACCTGCGGTCAGACCGGGCACTTGGTTACCTGCAGCGAATCTTGCTTCGCAGGGTCGTCGATATTGTCCGCGGTGTAGACCTGCGGCGGAAGGACGACGCGCTCCTCAACCGGCTTACCCGACGCCGCCGCGACCGCCTGGTCCAGCATCTTCACACCAGCTTCACGCAGGTCGTAATCGATCAACGCGGAGATCCCGCCGCTCTTAAGGAGTCGAAATGAAATAACTTGCGCGTTTCGAACCCTCCACAGGCCTGTGACCTGCGATGATGCTCTCGATCACGTATTTGTTACTTCATTACGTCCCCTAAGAGCTTTGACGTCAAAAGGACTGGTGTCAAAACTGGTCACGTAAACACCGCTCTTGTTGCGCTGGCTGAGAGCTGTCACCGCGCCCTGTGCGGCAATTCCAAAGCTCGTGAAGATTGCCTTGATATCGGGGTCGCGCGCCAGGATAGCATTCATTTTCGCTGTTGCCGTCTGAGGCGATACGTCGGTGATCTCCGCACCCAGGTAATCGATGTTCGGATACTTTTTGATCTCGCTTTCGAAGTTGTGCAACCGCTGGTCGGCCGGCGTACTCACGCCTGGCGTGAAGCCGAGGCCCGCAACCTTGCCACCCTCGGTTCCGAGGTGTTTCGCGATGAGTTCCGCGGACAGCCGGCCGCCAGCGGCCTCGTCCGCGATGACCTCCGAGGCAAGCGGATCTTTCTTAGTCAGTGTGTTCAAAGCAGTCACGATCGGAATCCCCTGGGCCTTGGCCTTGGCGAGGGGCGCGTACATCGCATTGGCGTCGGCCACGCTGATCATGAGTCCGTCGGGCTTGTCAGCCAGGACCGAGTTGAGGATCGGCGTCATCGCGGCGGCCGAGAACTCCTTGGGATACTGGACGGTGACGGTGGCACCAATCTTACCCGCTTTGATCTTGGCGCCACACGCGATCGCATAGTAGGCGGGATCCTCAACCGCGCCGATGTAGGCGAAGCGCAGGCCGTTGCCGGCCTTACCCGCCGTGGTGCTCTGAGCTGACTGGCTGCTTTCACCGGACCCGCAGGCGGATACGGCACAAAGGGG
>NZ_CDWRCL010000082.1:0-1409 GCF_977927575.1 Frankia sp. CcCS3 | reverse complement strand
CGACTCCAAAGCGCGCCCAAGATCGTTACCGAGACAGCCGCTCGCACGACCTGACGTGAGAATCTCATGGGTCTCCTTACTCGACTACATAACGGGAACAGGAACCATGGCTAACGGTGGTTGGTACGGCGCCGCACCAGATCGGCATAGACAGCACCGACCAGCGCCACGGCAATCGCGATCTGCTGCCAGTACGGAGGCACCCGCACAATAACCAGACCGTTCTGCAGCACAGCAGGGACAAAAATCCCGATCGCAGCACCGACCGCACTCCCCGAAACACCGAAAATACTGACACCACCAAGCGCAACACCGGTGATCGCATTCAGCGCATCGGGAGCATGCCCACCGATCGTCGTCGTCGAAAAACGCGCCACATTCAGATACGCGGCCAAGCCATAAGCAAGACCCGCGAGCACATAAATCTTCATAGTATGGCCGCGGACATTAATCCCCGCCCGCTCACCGGCAACAGGATCAGAACCAGTCGCATAACTATAGCGACCGAAACGGGTACAGGCAAGCGCCCAAACCGTTATCGCAATCACCGCCACCGCGATCACCGTCATCACCGGAACCCCAGCCAGCATCCCTATGGAGTCGAAATGAAATAACTTGCGCGTTTCGAACCCTCCACAGGCCTGTGACCTGCGATGATGCTCTCGATCACGTATTTGTTACTTCATTACGTCCCCTATACCAATCCCATTGACCAGAAGAGCCGGCACATCCGCAATATCATTACCCCCGCTGACCAGCAAAGCCGCCCCCAACGCGCCCCCCATCGACGCCAACGTCACCAGAAAGGACGGCACACCAGCACGGGAGACAAGGAAACCGTTGACCGCACCCCACGCCCCCCCGCCACCAACGCGGCGACAAAACCGAGCACGCAGACCCAGACCCCACCACCACCCACCGAGGCCATGACCTTGGCCGCGATCACCTCACTGAACGCGATAACCGATCCCACCGACAAGTCGATCTGACGCGAGATGAGCAACAACGCCGTCGGCATCGCGATCACAAGCAGCGCACTCGCGTCAGCAAACACATTGCGCACATTGGCGACAGTCGCGAACTTCGTCGGCGCCATCACCGTGAAGATCACCACAAGTGCCAGCAACGCCAGCCCCACCCCCACCACCGGCGACCCCAGCACCCGGCGAACAGCCGACGACGCGATGGCATTACCGGGAACAGCCACGTCCCCGCCCCCGCCCCCGTCCGCGAGGACCGGCGCCGCGGTTGATTCGATGGCTGTCATGCCGTCCTCCGCACCGAGGCATCCAGCCCCGTCATCGCGGTCAGTAACGCATCCGTCGTAGCCTGCGTACCGGGAAGGTCCGCGACATCCCGACCGAGCCGCATCACCACCACCCGGTCAACAAGCTCGATCAACTCCGGCA
>NZ_CDWRCL010000081.1:0-15704 GCF_977927575.1 Frankia sp. CcCS3 | reverse complement strand
CCCCCGCGCCGGCCGCCGCGGACACCAGCCGCGAGCCGTTCGCGCCGACGCCCGACGCGCCGACCGCGTAGGCCAGCCGCAACCCGTACCGCTCGCGGAAACCGGCCGCGCCGAGCCGCTCGGCCGGAGCCGGCCCGACCCACGCCGCGACGGCGGCCGGTACGACGACCTCGTCCGGTTCCCGGACGTCGGCGGTCTCGCCGGGGTCGGCCGGCTCGCGGGAGCCGGTGGGTCGACCGACCGCCACCGGCTCCGCGACGGCCACCGACGCCCGCTCCTCGCGCGCCTGCGCCCACAGCTTCGTCAGCACGGTCCCCGGCCCGACCTCGACCAGCTCCTCCACCCCGCGATCGAGCAGGTACCGCATGGTCCGTCGCCACTGGACCGGTGCGCACAGCTGCCGCTCCAGCAGCTCCGGGACCCGGTCGGCGGTGTGCGGCTCGACCGTGGCGTTGGACAGCACCGGCACGCGCGGTTCCGCGAAGATCACCCGGTCCAACGCCTGCCGCAGCCGCGCCGCCGCGGGCGCCATGTGCCGGGAGTGCGCCGCCACGCTGACCTGCAACAGCTTCGTCTTCGCCGCGCCGGCCGCCCGCACCAGCGGCGCGATCGCCCGGACCTGCGCCCGCGGCCCGCAGACCACGATCTCGCGCGAGGAGTTGTAGTTGGCGACCTCCACATCCGGGGCGTCCGCCGCCACCAGCACCTGGCGGAGGCGGTCCTCGTCGAGCCCGAGCACGGCGAGCATCCCGCCGCCCCGGATGCCACCCATCAGCTCGGCCCGCCGCGCTGTCAGGCGCAGGCCCGTCGTGAAGTCCACCGCGCCCGCCGCGAACAGCGCGCTGTACTCGCCGAGGCTGTGCCCCACCATGAAGTCAGGCTGCGGCGCGGCCGCCGCGAGATCCAGGTAGCGCAATGCGTTGACGGTGAACATGACCGGCTGGAGGTGCCGGGTGTCATCCAGCCGCCGCAGGTCGCCGGCCAGCTCGCGCACCGAGAGGCCCAGCACCTCGTCGGCCTGCGCGGTGAGGTCGGGGAACCGCTCGAACAGGCCGTCGGCCATGCCCTTGCGCTGCGAGCCCTGGCCGGGGAACGCCCACACAATCGCCACCGGCTACTCCCAGGGGTAGCGGCCGGTCGCCGCGAAGCGGGCGAAGCGATCCCGCACTCTCGGCGTCCCCGACAACCGGTCGAACTCGGTCACCGCGAGCCGCCTGGTCTCCGGCGTGATCGGGTGGAGCGCGCCAAAGAACCGTTTGGCGTCGCCCACCACCGTGTCGTCCAGCTTCGCCAGCCGCGCGGTCAGTCTGCGCACCAGCGGGGCCGGGTCGGGGGACACCTCGTCGACGAGCCGCCACCGCGCGGCCTCGGCCGCGGTGACCGGGAGCGTGGTCAGCGCCATGGCGTAGGCGGTCTGGAAACCGACGCGCCGCACCAGGAACGGCAGCACGCTGCACGGCAACAGCCCCCACATCGCCTCGGGCAGGCTGAAGACACCGCGTTCGGTGCTGTGCACGAGGTCGCTGGCCGCCACCAGCCCGACCCCGCCGCCCGACACCCGGCCGTCCACGCACGAGACGACCAGGCGCGGCACGGCCGTGATGTGGTCGAACAGTTCGAAGAACACGCCGCCGCGTTCGGCCGGGTCGTGGCCGGAGTCGTCGGCGCGGGCGGCCGCCGCGACGTCCATGCCGGCCGAGAACACGCCGCCCCGCGCGCGCAGCACGACCAGCCGGCAGTCGGGCCGCGCCTCGGCCTCGTCCAGCGCGGCGTGCAGGGCGGCGATCAGCGCCGGGTCGATGGCGTTGCCCCTGTCCGGGCGGGCGAGCGTGACCCGCACAGCCGGCCCGGCCCACTCGACCTCGAGGGCGGGCACGGTCAGCTCCACCGATAGACGCGGTGGTAGCGGTCGATGTGATCGAGCACCAGCAACCCGGCCCCGTCGAACAGCTCGGCGTACAGCTCGGCGTACGGCCCGGTCTCGAATGCCTGGCCCGCCACGCCGTGGCCGCGGTCGCCGCCGAGGGCCACGGCCTGGTCGTACTCCGCCATCGTGAGCGCGCGTCGGGAGGCGATCCGCTCGCCGATGCCGAACCGACCCACCGCCTCCACCGCGTCGGCCCCCAGCACGCCGCTGAAGAACTCCGACCCGCAGCCGGATCCGTAGGAGAACAGCCCGATCCTGGCCGGTGTCACTGGCATCGCGCTACCGAGCAGCGAGGCCAGCGCCAGGTACAGCGACGCGGAGAACAGGTTGCCCACCTGCGAGGCGTACTTGACGGTGGGCGCCACCCGACTGGTGAAGTCGGTGTCGGCGTCCTTCGACGCCAGGGCGCCCTGCTTGCGCAGCAGCATGCGGTGCGCGCCCTTCACCATGCCGGCGAACGGCGTGTGGAACACCAGGTACGCGAACGTGTCCACGACGTCGCTGCCGACCACCCGCTCGCGGTAGGCGGCGAAGCTGTGCTCCAGGCACGTCAGGTACGACAGCAGCGACAGGTCGGAGTCGACGACGGCCACGTCGGCGCTGGGCCGCAGGGTGTCCATCACCTCGAACGTGTGGGTGCCGCTCGCGCCCACGTCGAGCTCCAGCACCGCGCAGTCCCGACTGACGATCATCGCCACCGCGCCCGCGCCCTCGGACGGCTCCCAGTACGTGCCGCGCGAGCCCGAGCCGGGCACGTCGGCGGCGATCACCAGCGCCTTGGCACGTGGCACGGGCGAGTAGGCGATGATGCCCGCGGCGGTGTGCAGTGCCGCCGTGCCGCCGTAGCAGGCGTGCTTGACCTCGAACGACCGGCACCGCGGCGACAGCTCGAGGTGGCGATGCACATAGGTACTGATCGGCTTGCCCATGTCCACACCGGACTCCGTGCCGACGACCAGCAGCTCGATGTCCGCCCGGTCGCGCTCGTCCATCGCGGCCAGCAGCGGGCGGGCCGCGTTGACCGCGTTGGTCACCGCGTCCTCGCACGGCAGGTTCACCGACTTGCGGGTCATCATCAGGTTGCCCAACCGGGCGATGTCCAGGCCACGTTCCCGGAACAGGTCCTCGACCTCGAAGCAGGCCCGCCCGACGTAGCAGTTCAGCGCCTCGATGCCGATGGCCATACAACATCCCCCTCGAGGTCGGTCATCAGGTCGTCGTGGAGCGGGTCCGGCAGCCCGGTCAGGTAGAAGTGATCGCCCGGATAGACATGCAGGCGGAAGGCGCCGTCCGTGGTGACCCGCCATCGCTCGGCCTCCACCGGCTCGACCTCCGGGTCCCGGTCGCCGGTGAACGCCGACACCGGGCAGGTCAGCCGCGGCCCGTCGCCGGGCCGGTAGCTCTCGTTGACGGCGAAGTCGGCACGCATGGTCGGCAACAGCAGCTTTATCAACTGCGGCTGCTCCAGCAGGACGTCCGGCGTCCCGCCCAGGCCGACCACCGCGGCGATGAAGTCGTCGTCGGGGACGTCCGCGAGAGGGCGGCGGCGCGCGGCCAGGTGCGGCGCGCGCCGACCGGACACCAGCAGCCGCACCGGGGCACGGCCCTCCCCGGTGAACCGGCGTGCCGCCTCGTAGGCGACGGCCGCGCCCATGCTGTGCCCGAACAGCGCGTAGGGCCGGTCCAGGTGCGGACGGAGTCCCTCGCACAGCGGGCCGATCAGATCCTCCATCCGTCGGTAGGGCGGTTCGGCGATGCGGGACTCCCTGCCTGGCAGCAGCACCGGGCACACCTCGACGGCCGGACGCAGCCGATCGCGCCACGGCAGGAAGAAACCGCCGCCGCCGCCCGCGTGCGCGACGCAGAACAGGCGCAGCGGCGCCTCGGTCATCCGCGGGGTCGGCTTCGTCCACGGACCGGTCACGGCGTCCTCCCGGGGCGCAGCACGACGTGGCCGAAGGAGCCGACCGCGCCGACGGCGTTCACCAGGACCCGTCCCGGAAGGGCCGGCCGCGCGGAGTCGACCAGTTCCAGCCTCGGGTCGTCCCAGTCCACCAGGGGCGTCCGGTGCGTGCTCACCAGCGTGGGCGCGAGTGTGCCGTGCCGCAGCTGGAGCAGCGCCTTGGTGAGTTGTGACATGCCGGCCGCGGCCTCCAGGTGTCCGATGTTCGGTTTGACCGTCCCCACGGCGAGCTGCCCGCCGCCGTCGGATCTCAGCGCGGCGAGCAGCCCGGCAAGCTCGGCCGCGTCCGCCATCGGCGCGCCGGACCCACCGCACTCGACGTAGCTGATGTCGGCCCCGCACAGGCCGTGCGGCCCCAGCACCTCGCAGACCGACTCGGCGAGCGCGTCGCTGTCGGGAACACCGAAACGGCCCCGTCCGCCCACGCCGCCGCCGCCGACGGCCTCGATGACGCCGTGTACCACGTCGCCGTCCTCCCGGGCGTCGGCCAGCGGGCGCAGCACCAGCGCGCCGGCCCCCTCACCCGGCGACCACCCGGCGCCGTCGGCGGCGAACGCACCGTCCGCCGGGACCTCGGTGGACAGCCCGAGGTCGCGTAGCACGGCCAGGTGGTAAGGGTGGGTGACCAGGTTGACGCCACACACCAGGGCCGCGTCGCACTCCCCTGCCCGCAGTGCCGTCACCGCCAGGTACGCGGCGGTCAGCGACGACGAGCAGGAGGTGTCCACCGCCACACCGAGACCGCGCAGACGGAAGGCGTGGGCGAGGCGAGCCGGAAGGTCGGACGCGGCGGCGGCGACCAGCGCGGGGGCACCGGCGCGCCACCGAGCCTCACCGACATGCCGGTGGTCGTGCCACATCACCGCGACGTACACGCCCACGCGAGGGCCGCCGTGACCCCGCGGCTCACTGATCAGGCCCGCATCCTCCAGCGCCTGCCAGGCGACCGGCAGCAGCAGGCGCACCTGCGGGTCCAGCAGCTCCGCTTCCCGTGGCGAGATCCGGAACGGCAGCGCGTCGAAGGTGGTGACGTCGGTGAGGAAACCGCCGTGCGGCGGCTCGAAGCCGTCGCGGAGCGCCGCGGCGCGGGCAGGCGGCACCGGGCCGACCGAGCGGCGGCCGGCCCGCAGGTTGCGCCAGAACGCGCCGACGTCGTCCGCCTCCGGGTAGCGGCCCGCCATCCCGGTCACCGCCACCTCGGCGGTGTGGCGCCGCCCGGTCGAGACCCAGCTCACCGGTCCGGCCGCGGGCCGGGGCGACGAGACCTCCACGCGCGGCGCCGGGACCGCGGTGTTCCCGGCGGTCGACCTGTCCACCGCCCCGCCCAGGAAGGAGTGCAGCAGCCGCTGGCCCGGGTGCAGCCGGAAGTGTTCACGTACCGAGTCGAACGCCATCGCCCCGATCGGGCACAGCCCCACCGGCTGCTCGGCCTGGGCGGTCATCAGCAGCTGGCTGACGTAACCGGCCTCCAGCGCCAGATACAGCTCGGACTCCTCGGCGTAGAGCGGTTCGATGCCGCGCGGCTCCGAGATCAGGTACAGCTCGAACCCCGCCCGGTCGAACACCTCCCGGTTGTACTGGAAGTGCGCCTCGACCATGCTCGGCGAGCCCTCATGCACCCGTTGCAGCACGTGCTCGTCGGGTCGGTGGTAGTAGATGCCCGGCGCCAGGCCCTTCACCCCGTTCGGCCGCACATGGAGGTACACCTGCACGGCGTAGGTGTCGCCCGCGGACGGGTAGAGGCGTCGAGGTCTGCCGTCGACGTCGCTCGACCGCAGCGATCCGAGCAGCGCGCGCAGCGCGTCGAGGGTGACCGACCCGCCGGTGAAGTCCCGTCGGGTCGCGCGGTCGCGGTAGGCCCGGGCGGGCGGCGCGGCGCCGCCGAGCCGGGTCGCCGGCTCGTCCGGCGAGGTCGGCCGCAGGTGCCGCCGGCCGGCCTTGAACCGCGCCCGGTCCTCGGGCGAGAAGAACTCGACCTCGGTCTCCCCGGGGCCCCCAAGCGCGGACGGCTTCTCCCGTGCGAGGTATGCGGCGATGCCGCGCGCGCTGGGGTCCGCCAACAGCGCCGACACCTGAACCCGCACACCGTGCCGCTCTCGCAGCGCGGTGGACAGCCGCACCATCGTGAACGAGGTCGCACCCTGGTCCCACAGGTCGCGCGCCGGGTCCACCGAGGGCACGCCGAGGTACTCCGCGAGCAGAGCCGCGATCTCCTCGGCCAGCTCGTCGGCCGACGCCCCGGGTGTCACCCGGTGACCAGCCGACACACCCGGCGCAGCCCGGTCGTCGACGACGGTCCGGTGCTCGACGGGCGGGTTCGGGCCGGCGGGTTCGCCGGCGTCCGCCGCGATCCCGCCTCCCGTCGACGTGGCCCGCCCCACCGGCCACGGCAGGGCGTCACGGTCCAGCTTCCCGTTGGCGGTGGCCGGGAACGACGCCACGAACACGACGAAGTTGGGGACCATGTAGTCGGGCAGCGTCTCGGCGGCGAACGCGCGCAGCCGCGCCGCCTCCGGCCGCGCCGCGCCCGGCTCCGCCTGGAGGTAGGCGACCAGCTTCCGATCTCCGCCGTCGTTGGCCCGGGCCAGCACGACCGCCTCCCGCACCGCGGGGTGCTCGCGCAGGCGATGCTCGATCTCGCCGAGCTCCACCCGGAAGCCGCGGATCTTGACCTGGCCGTCGCGGCGTCCCAGGAACGTGATGATCCCGTCCGGTCGGAACGCGGCACGGTCGCCGGTGCGGTACATGCGTTCGCCCGTCCGGTCGGTGAACGGGTCGGGCAGAAAGCTGCGGGCGGTCAGCTCCGGGTCACCGTGGTAGCCGAGGCTGAGGCAGTCGCCCGCGATGTAGAGGTCGCCCTCCTCGCCGATCGGGCACGGCTCCAGGGTCTCGTCGAGGACGTAGTACCGCGAGTTGTCGATGGGGCGGCCGTACGGGATGCTGCGCCACCGCGGGTCGACCACCTCGACCGGGAACCAGTTGGACCGGACCGTGGCCTCGGTCGCGCCGCCCAGGCTGACCAGGCTCGCCCGCGGCGACACCGCCCGCAGGTCGGCCGGCAGGCTCAGCGGCGTGTAGTCACCGCTGAGGAAGACCAGCCGCAGGTCCACCCCGGCGCGGTCGCGCAGCGACGGCAGCAGCGTGGCCAGCGACGTCGGCGCCGAGTTCCAGAAGGTGATCGGCTGCTCGGCCAGCACGTCGGCGAGCAGCTCCGGGTCCCGCTGCTCGCGCTCGTCGGCCACGTACAGGCTCGCGCCGCGGCCCAGAAGCCCGAGGATGTCGAACACCGACAGGTCGAACCCGAGCGAGGTCACGCACACGCCCACGTCGCCGGGTCCGAAGCCGAAGGTGCGGTAGCACCAGTTGAGCAGGTTCCACACCGGCCGATGCGTCACGGCGACGCACTTGGGTCGCCCGGTGCTGCCGGAGGTGAAGATGTAGTAGGCGGTGTTGTCCGGGCCGGTCACCGGTTCGGGGTCACCCGGATCCTCGTCGGCGCCCGCCAGCAGCGTGTCGAGCTCGACCACCGGCACGTCGGGCCGCCAGTCCAGCGCGCCCACGGTGGTCAGCACGACGCGCGAGGAGGTACGGGCCAGCATCGCCGCCGCCCGGTCGGGCGGCAGACCCGGCAGCACCGGCAGGTACGCTCCGCCCGCCTTGAGCACGCCGAACACCGCCGCCACCATCTCCGGTCCCCGCCGGGTGGCGACCGCGACCGCCGTCTCGGCCGTGACGCCCCGCTCGCGCAGGCGGTGCGCGATGACGTTGGCCCACCCGTTCAGCTCGCGGTAGGTGGCGATGCCGTCGCGCCACCGCAGGGCGACCGCGCGGGGCCGGCGGCGGGCCTGCTCCTCCAGCAGCAGGTGCACCGGGCCATCCGCCGGGTAGGTCGTCGTGGTGTCGTTCCACTCGTAGAGCACGCGGCGCCGCTCGTCGGCGGTGAGCCGACCGACCCGCTCCTGCTCGTCCGGCTGGTCGGCGAACCCGGTCACGGTGGCACGAAACCGGTCGAACGCCGGGTCGAGCGCGTCGGCGGGGAGGTGGCCGGGCACCACGTCCCACGCGATGTCGAGGGTCTCGCCGTCGTCGACGGCCACGCAGTCCAGCGACACGTCGGAGGTGGCGGTGCGCCAGGGACCGGCCGTCACACCCGGTGGAAGCGGCTGCCCGGACACATCCAGGACGCTGGTTAACACCACGGGCAGCGCGAACGACCGATCGCGGCGCCGGCGCAGCACGACGACGCGCAGGTCGGCGAGCCCGCTCGCGCCGTCGGCCTCGGCGTCCTCGGCGAGCAGCGCGGCCAGCCGGCGGGCCCGCGCGGGCAGGGGAAGGTCCGGCTGGTCCACCCGGACCCAGCTCAGCGCGGTCTGCTCGCCGGGGCGGTACACCTCGCGCCCGGCGGCCCAGCGCACCACCGGCAGGGCGAACGGCGGGTCGAACACGTGGGCAAGCGCGTCGCAGAACGCGGCCAGCAGCGCCGCGTCCGCGGTCACGTCATGCCGTGCCGCCCAGGTGCGCAGCGCGGCCGGGTCGGCCGTGAACCGCAGGCGTTCGGTGCGGCCGGGTGCCCCCGGCGTGAACGGCCCCGACGGCAGGTCCGCCAGGCGGGCGAGCCAGTGCTCACGATGCGCCAGGTTGGTGGCGGACGCGCGCGCCGCGGGCGGCACAGTCCGCGCGGGCGGGTCGGCGTAGCGGCGCAGCAGGGCCCGACCGAGCGCCAGGACGCTCGGCGCGTCGGCCACGAGCAGGTCGATCGCCAGGTGCACGGTGCCCGAACCGTCGGCGCCGCGCCGGACCCGTAGGTCGGTGTGCGGCGCGCGGCCCAGGGGAAACGGCCGGTCGGCGACGTCGCGCGCGATCGCCTCGTCCACCTCGGGCTGGTCGGACTCCACAACGGGGACGCGTCCGCCGGCGGCCGTGGGGGGCAGCACGGTGGTCCGGCCGTCCTGGTCGACGACCGTGCGCAGCACGTCGTGCTCGACGACCAGGTCGAGCCAGGCCTGTTCCAGCCGGGACACGTCGAGCTCGGCGACGTGGAAGCTCTGATAAAGCTGGCAGCCCGCGGTCCGGCCGGACACCCGGGCCACGTGGTAGGCCTGCTGGAGGTCGTTCAGCTCGTCGCCCGGCGTCGGCGCCGCGTCCACGCAGGCCGCCTGGAGCGCGGCCACGAACCGACTGAACAGCGCGTCCGCCACACCCGGCGAGAACAGCGCGTCCGCGGTGTCCCAGCGCCAGCGCAGACCACCGCCGTGTTCCCACATCAGGTGGTCCAGGCCGACACCCGAGGTCTGGCCGACGGCGTGGACCAGGTGGTCGGTCATGCTCGGCGCGTCCGGTTCGCCGACGTCGAGCAGGCTGGTGAACACGACCGGCAGGTCCGGGGCCGGCAGATCGGCGCGGCGCAGCTCGCGCACCACCTCCACACCCGACACCTCGTTGTGCGCCAACGCGTCCCACACCTGCCGATGCAGTGCGGCGGCCAGGTCGGACCGCCGGCGGTCGACCTCGTCGACCACCAGCAGGCAGGTCGAGGTGAAGGGACCGGCCACGTCGTCCGCGCCCCGGCCCAGCCGCACCCGGTCGGTAGTGGTCAGCACCAGCGACCACGGCCGCGGACCGATGGTCAGCACCTCGCAGAACACCGTCAGCGCCAGAGACGACGGCGAGACGCCGAGCGCGGACGCGCGCCGACGCAGGGCCTGCCACTGCCCGGGGTCGAGATGCCCCGTGCGCGGCACGCGCAGGTGGTGCGCGAGCCCGTCGGGCGGTTCGGGCGGGGCCGTTCGCTCGCCGAGGAGAAGGTCGGGACCGGGCGGCACCTCGGACAGCCTCTCGCGCCAGTGCAGCAGGTCCGCCTCCCAGCGCGAGGCGTGCCTGCGCTCGGCGAGCGCGACCGCGCAGTCCCGCACCGACAGCGCCGGCTCGGGCAACCGCGCGCCGGGCTCGCGGTAGAGCAGCAGCCACTGCCGGAACAGCAGCTCCGTGCTGTGCGCGTCGACCGCCGTGCCATCGAGGCTCAGGTGCGCGGAGCCGGCGCCGCCGTCACGCACGACCTCCAGCGCGAACGGCGGGAACGCACCCGGCGGGTACCGGCGGTGCGAAAGCCGTCGGCGCGCCTGCGCGCCAAGCACGGCCACGGGGCCGTCGTGCACCACCGCGACCTGTTCGGGGACATCCGGCCGAACCCGCTGCCCCGTGCTCTCCCCGACCACCAGCCGCAGCGCGTCGTGGTGGGCGACGAGCCGCCGCCACGCCGCGACCAGCCGGTCGGCGTCCAGCTCGGGCAGCCAGAACTCGCGGTAGTGGTGGCATCCGATCGCGTCCGGTCCGAGCTCGACGTACTTGCCGACGACGTAGGCTTCCTGGACCGGGGTGAGCGGGAACGGCTCGTACCGTTGGGCTGGCTTCGCCACCAGTGGCCGCGCCCCGCTCCCCGGCGCGTCGCCGACCAGCCGCGCCAGGTCGGCGACGGTCTCGCAGCCCACGAGGTCCGCGAGCGCGACCTCCCGGCCGAACTCGGCTTCGAGATCGAGCAGCAGCCGGGCCGTGGCGAGCGAGGACAGCCCGAGATCCGCCAACCTGCTGCCGGCCTCCGGGTCCGCGTCGTCGGCCACGAGGCCGCACACCAGCCGCACCGTTCGGCCGACCGCGTCCGCGAACTGGTCGGTCACCGTCATTCCCGTCACCACGTCCACCGGCCGAGGTCCGGGTAGGGCGGTTCCATCAACGGCGAGGTGTCCGAGGCCGAGACCTTGACGGTGAACCCCGCTGCCTTACGCACCTGCGCCTCGAACGCGGTGCGGAACCGCTCGTCGGAGGGCATCCCCACCGCGTCGGCGGAGGCGAGCATGAGCGTGACGAACCGATCCTGCTGCTCGGGGGTGATGCGCAGCCCCAGGTGCGCCTTCATCAGGCTGAGGAACCCGCCGAGCTCGTCGGAGTACCGGGAGGGCCCGCCAAGCATCTCGACCAGGAAGGCCGTCAGGTGGTCGGTGTGGTGTGGTGTTCCGTACTCGAACAGACTCCGCAGCAGCGGGTCTGCCACCACCGCCTGGTGGAAGTGCTCGGCGAGACCGCGCAGCGATGGTTCGCCGCCGACGTGTTCGAACATGGTGGCCATGAGCGCAGCTAACCCCCGCGTCGGATGCCGATTGGGACGGCAACGTAGCCAGGGGAGGCGTGGCGGGTCTGCGCAAAGTTGCACAGACCCGCCACTGCGTGACGCGACTACCACCAGTGGGTGTCACCGTTCGGTGGGGCGAGAGAGGCGATTGTCGGCGTCATCGGTGCTACCTGCCGACCTGCTCAGGCGCGTTACCGGGATCTGCCCGAACGCCAGCGACGCCGCCGCTGGCCGCCACACACGATGTCCGAGTCACACGGCGGTCCACCAAGGGCATGTAGATGATCTTTGTGGCGCATCGCGCAGCAGACGCTCCGGCGACGCGGAGATCTGCAATGCCGTTGCCGACCGATCCCCGAAACTACGCTCCGCAACCAAGGTCCGCCGGTACGTTCGAGGAATCGAACCAAACGATCAGCGCCCCGACCTGGACGTCTTCTATTCGATAAATCATCAGATCTCATAGCTTTTACCTATTTATCCAGGTCAGGGCATTGTTACGCATCGTGGTGGAGGTGGCGGGAATCGAACCCGCGTCCTCCGGCCCCGACACAGGGCTTCTCCGGGCGCATCCTGCTACTTGTTTCTCAGCCCCGTCGGACACGCAGGCAAGCCGACATAGGCTCAGTCGCTGTTTGATGTCCCGACCGACCCCGCGACCGGGTCAGCCGGTGATCCTCCTAGCGACGTCAGATTCTGGGCCGGAGGCTCTCCCAGACTGACGACTACCTAGTCCCTCTTAAGCGGCGAGCGCGTAAGTGGGGGTAGTGGGCTGCGTCTTGTTGGCAGCTGTTGTTCTGAACGGATCGTTAACGAGATAACCGCTCATCCTCGGCCCGCTTCCCCTGCCTCGACGTCCGGAGTCGAAGCCGGTCACCCCCAATTTCGGATCAGTTACGGCATTTTAGCATACCGCACGACGCGGGCGCCAGCACCAGCCGACAGACGCTCCTGCCAACCCGGCCCATCGCGCGCGTCACTGCATCCAACGCTCGGACGCCAGCTCCATGTTCCCACGTCGGGCACCCCGCGTACCAACGGGTTTCCGATGCGGCGGGCCGTGGCGGGCGCGCGTCACGGCGGCCGGGCCCCGTGGGCATGCCGTCGCGGGCAACGCCGTTGTACGGAGTTGTTGTATGGATAACGGCTACCAGACGACCAGCGCCTCGGGAGATCACCGTGGAGATCAAGGAACTGGGACATCTCGTCCTCTACGTCCGGGACATCGGGCGTTCCAGCGCCTTCTACCGGGACGTACTCGGCTGGCGGCAGATCTTTCCCGACCCGGCGGGCGCGGACGGCAACCCACTGCGGGGCCCCGCCGCCGCGTTCTCCTCCGGACGCACCCACCACGAGCTGCTCCTCATCGAGGTCGGCGAGGACGCGGCGGCCATACCCCAGGGCCGGCGGGTGGGGTTGTACCACTTCGGACTGAAGGTTGGCGACAGCGATGACGAACTGCGCGCGGTGCTCGCCCGTCTGCACGACGCGGATGTGACCATCGTCGGCGCGTCGGATCACACGGTCACCCACAGCTTGTACATCCTCGACCCAGATGGCAACGAGATCGAGCTCTACATCGACGTTCCCGGGGTCGACTGGCGGAGCACTCCCGCGCTCGCCGCGGCTCCGGTCCGTCCGTTGCGGCTCTGATCTGATCAGAAGATCTGATCAGATCAGATCAGAGGCGCCGAGATCAGAGGCGCCGGGAGTTCCCGCCTCCCGCCGCACCGGCCGTCACTCGGTGAAACTGTGCCCATGCGGCCGTCCCCCGACCAGCGTCGACGGCTGCCGGCGCTGCTGGTGGCGTTGGCGATCCTCACCGGTCTCGTCGACGCGGTCAGTTTTCTCGGACTCGGCCGGGTATTCGTGGCCAACATGACCGGAAACGTCGTCCTGCTGGCCTTTGCGCTGGCCGGGGCCCCGGGCCTGTCCGCCGACCTGTCGGCGCTGGCCCTGGCCGGGTTCCTGGCCGGAGCCGTCATCACCGGACGGATCGGCACGGTGACCATAATCGGCGGTCGTCGCTTCTCGTAGCTGATCATCGCGATGGCCGCGCAGACCGGGCTGATGGCCGGCGCGCTGATCGCCGCGCTGGTCACCCAGGGACTCGGCACGGAACCCGAGATCCCTGAGATCCCCGAGGCCCGGCCCTATACCGTCATCCTCCCGCTGGCCCTCGCGATGGGCCTGCAGCACGCGACGGCTCGGCGGATGGCCGTTCCGGACATCCCGACGAACGTGCTGACCAGCACCTTGACCGGGATCATCATCGACTCCCGGCTCGGTGGGGGAATGGGCCGCGGTGGGGCGCGGCGGTTCGCCGGCCCCGTCGCCATGTTCGCCGGAGCCCTGATCGGGGGCCTGTGCCTGCTCCATCTCGGCCGGATCGTCCCGCTCGTCGTGGCGACCGGTACCGTCACCGGCTGCCTGATCGCCACAGTGACCGGCACCGTTGCGGCGCCATGATCAGGAAGCCGGGGAGACTTCGCCACCCGCGCCACCCGCGCCGCCCGGCCTGGTCGCACGGCGCCGCTGCCGGATGACGACCGTCGTGTCGAGACCACCCTCGCCGTCCGCCTGGGCAGCGGCGAGATCCCGCTCGGCCAGCTCGATCATCGGCAGCGGGATACCACGCCGGCCCGCCTCGGCAAGGCAGATCCGCAGATCCTTGCGCATCCAGTCGACCGCAAACCCGAAACCGAACTCGTCGCGCACCATGGTCTGACCACGATTCGCCAGGTACCACGAGTTGGGAGTCGAAATGAAATAACTTGCGCGTTTCGAACCCTCCACAGGCCTGTGACCTGCGATGATACTCTCGATCACGTATTTGTTACTTCATTACGTCCCCTTGGCGGCGCCGCCGGCCACGGCGGAAAGCACCAGATCGGTGTCCAGACCGGCGGCAATAGCGAAGTTGATGGCCTCGGCCGCCCCTTCGACGGCTCCCGCCACCAGAATCTGATTGACCATCTTGGTGAGTTGTCCGCTACCGACCGGCCCGACCCTCGTGATAGTCGCGCCGTAGGCGGCGAGCACCGGCCTGGCCCGCTCGATCGTCTCAGGATCCCCACCGCACATGATGCTCAGCCGGCCGGCCACGGCACCTGCCTCCCCGCCGGAGACCGGGGCGTCGACGAAACCGACGCCGACCTCGGCGGTGCGCACCGCAATCTCCTCCGCGAGTTCCGCGGAGGTCGTCGTGTGATCGACGATGATCGCACCGGGCCGAATCGCTCCCAGCATCCCGTCGGTGCCGATGACGACCTCGCGGACGTCGTCATCGGCACCGACGCAGAGGCAGACGACGTCGACCTCAGTCGCCGCGGCTGCGGGCGACGGCGCGATCCGGCCGGAATGTTCCTCGGCCCAGCGTGCCGCGGTCGCGGCCGTGCGGTTGAACACGGTGGTGGAGAACCCGGCCCGAACCAGGTGACCGGCCATGGGAAATCCCATCGTGCCCAGTCCGACGAAGGCAACACGCATGAACGTCACTCCTGTTTCGCCCCCGATGGCGTCCACCGGGATTGGTCGGTCATGAGGATCGGTCAGTCGCCACCGCCCCGGCATCCGATGCCCCGACATCCGATGCCGGGGTGCAGACGAAGGCCCAGGGAGCTCCACGCAGCCTCGTCATCACCACGGTGACAGCCGGTCCACCGGGAATCAGATCACGACGGCGGGGTAGCAACCGGCGGCGGATCTCCTCGACGTCGCCGGCGAGGCCGCGTCGCCGGACGTCCAGCGAACGGATCTCACGAGACCGCAACAGGTCCGCGATCCGGCGCACGTCGAAGGGCAGCTCGGCCTCGATGCGCAGCAGGCGGGAGAAGGGGGTCGTCACTGCCTCGTCGGAGGTCAGGAAGGCGATCATTGGATCAATCTGCCAGACTCCAAGGCGCCGCCCGAGCTCGCCGACCAGGCCCGCCCGAGTGACCGCCGGGCTCGGATCGTGGAGGAACCGGCCCGGAGCCGCTACCCGATCGGCGACCTCGCCAACCCGACCCGCCGGTCCCACCGGTCCCACCGGACCCACCCGACCCGTATCCGCCGGGAGGACTGGATCCGGGGTCCCGGTGAGGCTCGCCGGCGCTTCCCCGGCCCGCAGGGAGGCCGTGCTGCCCGGCCCGGGCAGCACAGTGGCGCGACGCGAGGCGGTCGCGAGGGCCGGTGAGAACAGCACGGCCTCCTTGAGATCCCGTCCGTCGGCCACGAACTCGATCTCCCAGCCGGGGGGGAACCAGCTCCGTCGCCAGCCCTGGCGCGGCCTTCACCGCGATAGCCGCAACCTTGTCGGCAAGCCCGAAGCACCAGGCCAGCGGCGGCTCGCTCGCCCGCGACGCCAACCGACGGTCGCCGGCACGCCGGGCCGGATCGACGAACACGGCGTCGCATCCGGAGAGGTCCACCTCCCGCACGTCGGACAGGCGCGTCTCGAGGCATCCCGTCGGCACGGCCGATCCCGTGAGCGGAACGGTCGTGAGCGGAACGGTCGTGGACGGAAGGGCCGAAGGCGGCGCGGTCGTGCCCTCGGCCGCGTGGACGGCGACGTTGAGCGCGGCCATCCGCAGATGAACCGGATCCCGGTCGACGATCATGATCTCCCGGCCCCGGGCGAGGGCCAGCGCGTCCCCGCCGATCCCCGTGCACAGGTCGGCGAGCCGGCCTAGGGCCTGTTTGGGAAG
>NZ_CDWRCL010000080.1:12028-15950 GCF_977927575.1 Frankia sp. CcCS3 | reverse complement strand
GCGCCGGCGCGCACCGGCCGGTACGGCGGGCTCGAGGGCCCGGACCCGGCGTCGGGCCGCGGGCCGGTCACCACGAGTTCCGCCTGAACGGAAGGGAAAACCATGGTCGCGAGACGGTCTTCCATCCCTACTTCGGGTCCATCCAGCGACGTTGGCCGGGGCGGGACCGACCTCGACCAGCGGCGACCGGTCGCGGACGACTTCTCCAGCGGGCGGGTGGATCCGCTCGTCGAGCGATCGCTCACCGCTCTTGTGGCGGAGGCGACCCGCCGGACGCCGGAGGCGACCGCCGTTGTCGGTCTGGCGGGCGCCGACGCGGGCGCGGGCGTGGCCGTCACCCTCACCTACGCCGACCTCGAACGGCGGGCCGAAGCCGTCGCCGCGTCGTTGCGCGCGGTCGGGGTCGGCCCGGAGGTGACCGTCGGTGTGTGCCTGCTACGCTCGGCCGCCCAGGTGGTGGCCCTGCTCGGTGTGCTGCGAGCCGGCGGCGCGTTCGTCCCCTTGGACGGCTCCTGGCCGGCCCGGCGCATCAGCGCGGTGGCCGACGAAGCCGGGATCGCGGCGGTGGTGGCCGGGGCGGCCGGCGCCCCGCCCGAGCTGTCGGCCAGCGCCGGCTTCGTGCCGCTGCTGCGGCTGGACCCCGCCGGCCGGCTCGTCACCGCCGGTGGCGGCACGCCCGCCAGGGCGGTCTCGGCCGACAACCCGCACCCGTACCCCGCCGTGGACCTGGAGAACCTCGCCTACGTCATCTACACCTCCGGGTCGACCGGGACACCCAAGGGCGTGATGATCCGTCATCAGGCGATCTGCAACCGGCTGCGCTGGCAGGTCGACCTGCTGGGCCTCACCGGTGATGACGTCGTCCTGCACAAAGCGCCGTTGAGCATCGACATCTCGATCAACGAAATCCTCCTGCCGCTGGTCGCCGGGGCGCTCATGGTGATCGCGCCGCCTGGGGCCGAGGCGGATCCGGGCGCGTTGCTCGAGATCATCCGCGCCCATTCGGTGACGTTCTGCTATGTCGCGCCGTCCACGCTCGGGGCGATGCTCGAGTGTCCGGACGCGGTGGAGGCGGGGCGTTCGTTGCGGCACGTCTGGTGCGGGGGCGAGGTCCTGCGCGACGAGGCCTACCGGCGCTTCCGGGAGCGGTGGCGGGCCCGGCTTTACCACGGCTACGGGCCCGCCGAGGCGACGATCGGCGTCTCCTGCCGGGTGTTCGACCCGGACCAGGCCACCGCCCGCGTGTCGATCGGGCGGCCGAACCCGAACACTCAGCTCCGGGTCCTGGACGCCGAGTACAACCCGGTGCCGCTCGGCGCGGTCGGCGAGCTCTTCATCAGCGGGCTGCCGCTGGCCCGGGGCTACCTCAACGACCCGCGCCGCACCGCGGACCAGTTCGTGCCCGACTCGTTCAGCCCAGTGCCCGGCAGCCGGATGTACGCCACCGGAGACCTGGGCCGGTTCCGCGCCGACGGGGAGATCGAGTTTCTCGGCCGGGCCGACAACCAGGTGAAGATCCGCGGCTTCCGGGTGGAGCTGGAGGAGATCGAGAACGTGCTGTGCGGCCAGCCTGGGATCCGCCAGGCCGCCGTCGTCCTTGTCCCCGGCCAGGCAGGGGACGACGGCGAGCTGCGGGCGTACTGCGTGCGCGCGGGGGCGAGCGGCCCACCGAACCTGCGCGCCTGCCTGGCCGAACGGCTGCCCGAGCACATGGTCCCGGACACCTTCGTCGACGTCGCCGAGCTGCCGCTGACCGCGGCCGGCAAGATCGACCGGAGCGCGCTCGCCGCGCCCGGCCCGCCTGGCCCGCCCGCCGCCAACGACCATCCCCACCAGAGGAGGAACTCGATGACTTCGGACCAGACCACGACGCTGGCCGGGCCCACCACCCCGGAGCGATCCCTCGACCCAGTGCCGGCGGCGAGCGCGCCGGTGGAGCAACCCGGCCGCTCGGAACCCGTCGAGCCGGCCGGGCCCGACGATCTGGCCCGCCGGGTGGAGGCCGCCCAGCACGGACCGGGCGCGCACGCCCTCGTGCGCTCGTTCGCGTCGAACCCCGCCTTCCGCCCGGCCGAGTGGGAGGAGCTGACCACCGAGGACGACCCGTACCGGCGCCCGGTCCGGCCCGCCGACCTGGCCTGGCTCGACTACGGCACCGCGCTGGGACCCGAGGACACCCTCAAGCTCTCGGGCCTGCTCGGGCACCGGATGCTGCGCAACATCTACGACGCGGACCTGCTGTACCTGCCGCCGAACCGCAACGCGGCGGCCGATCGTGACGCCTCGGACTTCTACGGCGCGGGGAACCGGCTGCGTGGCGCGCTCGCCCAGCCGGTCCTCGAACGCCACCTGTTCTCGTTCCTGGCGCACCAACGCCCGTCCCCGCCGGTCGGCCCGTCCGCCGGCGGGTTGCTGAGCGAGCTGCGCGGTTACTGGGAGGAACGCCGGGACCACCCGGGGGACGCGTTCACGGTGCTGCGCGGCACCCGGGACCGGCGCGAGGCGACGACCTTCGCGTTGTTGCAGCTCTCAGCATTCCTGCCCGCGGTACGCACGGCGACCGCCCGCGCGTCGCTCGGCGAGTACGACCTCGCCCAGCCGGTCGCTCGGCGACTGCTTCTCGACGACTACCGGCGCTGGGTGGCGGGCTCGGACGCCTGGACGGCCCTGCTCGCCGTGGCCGGGCTCACCCCGACGGCCGGGGCCTACTGGCAGCTCTACCTGAACACCTCGTTGGCCCGGGGCAACCGTCTCCACCAGCTGTCCCGCGCGCCGCACCGGCATGCCGAGCTGCTCGGCGCGTTCGTGCACCAGCGCATCGACGACGCGGTCGCCGCCGCCGCCTGGGCGGATGCGGTCGAGGACGGCCTCGGCGAGCGGCCGGCATTCTTCGCCTCGTCACCGCCGGCGCTGACCCCCGCCGCGCTGGACGACCTGGTCGACACGCTGCTCACCCCGCTGCTCGCGCTGTCCGGGGATGCGGCTCTGACCGCCTTTCACGCCGGTTTCACGGACGCCGCCCAGCTCGCCCGCCGCTGGGACCGTGACCTCGCCGAGCAGCTGGCCTGGGCCGACTCGATCGAGGAGTACAAGGCGAAGGCCGAGGCCATCGACGCCTACCTCACCACCGAGGGGATAGCGGTCGACCTCGACACGTTCGTCGAGTCGTGTGACGAGACATCGACGACGCACGTCCACGACGAGCACCGGCTGGTCATGATCGAGTCGGGTGACATGCACTTCTGGAACAACGTCACTCACAAGATCGCGTTGAGTGACGGCGACAAGATTCTCATTCCCAAGTCGCGGCTGCACGGATCGACGGTGCTCTCGGGATCGTGCACCTACCACCAGCCGATCATTCCGGACGACATGTACCTGAAGTTCTGACCGCGCCCGGCCCGGCGACCGAGACGTTACCCGCCGCTGGCGGGAGCTGATCGGGCCAGCCGTCGCTGAACCTTGTTCCGTAGGTCTTCCGGAAGGAGATCCGTGATGCCGCCGAGGGCGGGTAGCCCGTCGGGCTCGGTCGTGAGCGATCGGAAGACCTGCCCGACGGTTAGCCCGTGCCCGGGCCGGTGCAGGACTGTGATCGAATCCCCGGCGGCGGCCTCTCCTTCGGCCAGAACCCGCAGGTACGCGCCGGGCGTACCGCGCCGCGAAAAGCGCTTAATGAGATCCGGGACGTCCCAGAATCCGGCGAAAACACGGCAGGGGGTGCGGGGCGAGGTCACCTGGACCACCGCGGACCCGACGGCCCAGACCTCGCCGATCCGAGCGCCGGTGACATCCATTCCCAACGACGTCAGGTTCTCCCCGAAACTACCCGGAGGGATATCACGGTCAAGGGAGCGCGACCACCAGGAGAAATCTTCGTGAGCGAACATGTACACGGCCCGATCAACACCGCCATGAAACGTCA
>NZ_CDWRCL010000080.1:0-11789 GCF_977927575.1 Frankia sp. CcCS3 | reverse complement strand
TCAGGTCGCAGATGGTGTCTCCGCGCAGGCCGTACCGGCCGACGTGCACCGGCCCCTCGGCGGGACGCTTGTCAATCCCGCTCCGACCCTGCCTTCCGGTCCACGCATCAGTTCGGACGACGGCGATGTTGACGGCAAGAACACTTCCCATCAGGGGTCACTTTCCTGTGGCCGGGCAGGTATTCCGGGGACTCTTTTAGCGGCCCGGGCGCCTGAATCGCTATTTTCTGGGTCGCTATCGCCGGTGCGCGTCACGCCCACGAGTGTATCGCACCCGTCGGGATTTCCGTACCGAGCGGGAAACCGCCGGTTCGGCGCCGGAAACCAGCACGGCGGTGATCCGGACCGGTTGGCCGGCCTACCGGCGTCCGGCGCCGCGCCGGCTGGCTCCGGTCCCGGAGGCTTGTCCGCCGCCGGCGAGCCCGGCGGTGGCGGTCCGGACCCGGTCCGGCGGCCACGATCTTGATTAAGTAAGCTTTACCTTGAGCAGGTAAGGCTTACTTGCTAAACTGTCAAAAGTTGATCACATCAAGGTGGGCGGCCTGACGCTGTACCGACCGAACTCCGCGCCGGCCGCTTCCCCGTCGGGTTTCCGGGGCGTGGTGGCTGACGCCTGGCATTGACGGTTCCCGCTTCACTGTCGACGGATGGAATGGTTGTGAGCTTGCGCTTTGAGGAACCCGGGCCACCGCCGGTCGAGCCGGCCGGCCCGCCGACGACGCTCGAGTGCTGCAATGACGCCAGCCTGCCCGCGCGGGCCTCGACCGTCGCCCATCTGTTCACCGCCCAGGCGCGGCGCTCACCGGGCGCGACCGCCGTCGTGGCACCCGGAGTGCGGTTGACCTACCGGGAGCTCGGCGCCCGGGTCTTCCAGCTCGCCCGGGCGCTACGGGCACAGGGCCTCGGGCCGGAAGACATCGTCGGCATCCGGCTGGTCCGATCAGCGGAGATGATCGTCGCGGTCCTCGCGGTCATGGTCGCGGGCGGGGCGTTTGTCCCGGTCGAGCCGGCCTGGCCCGACCAGCGGCGCCGGCGGGTGCTGGCCAACGCGCGAGCCCGGCTGATCGTGACCGGTCCGGCTGCGCCGGTGGAGTCCGGCGGGCTGGTGGACGGTGTGCCCGCCGTGCCGGTCGACCTGGGCGCCTGGTCCTGGGGCGGCGAGTCGGCCGAGACGCTCGACCTGCCGGTCCCCCCGGCGGGGCTGGCCTACGTGATCTTCACCTCCGGGTCGACCGGAACTCCCAAGGGGGCGATGATCCGGCATGACGCGATAGCCGAACGGCTGCGGTGGCAGGTGACGGATCTGTTCGCCTTCGGCGCGCACGATGCGTCCCTGTTCAAGGCGCCGTTGTCGTTCGATATTTCGATCAACGAGATTCTGCTACCGCTCGTCTGTGGCGGCCGGGTGGTCGTGGCGGAGCCGGACGGTGAGCTTGACCCGGGATACCTGCTTGAGCTCATCGAGGGGGAGCGGGTCACCTTCGTCTATCTGGTGTCGTCGATGCTGGACGTTCTGTTGGAGGCGGCGGAAGGGACGTCGGCGCTCAGCTCGCTGCGGCAGGTCTGGTGCGGAGGCGAGGTCCTGACACCCGCGCTTTTCGCCCGTTTCCGCGCCCAGGTCGACACTGCGCTCTACCACGGGTACGGCCCGGCCGAAACGACGATCGGCGTCTCTCATGTGATCTACCGGGACAGCGCCGAACGGCTCGCCGCATCCATCGGCCGACCGAATCCGCATACCCAGCTCCACGTCCTCGACGACTTGCTGGCCCCGGTGCCCTCCGGCGCGGTCGGCGAGCTGTACGTGGCCGGTTTCCTGCTCGGCCGCGGTTATGTGAACAACGGGGCGCTGACCGCGTCGCGCTTTGTCGCCAACCCGTTCGCCGGTGATGGCGCGCGGATGTACCGCACCGGGGATCTCGCCCGGTGGAACAGCGCCGGCTGGCTGGAATTCGTGGGCCGGGCCGACAACCAGGTGAAGATCCGCGGGATGCGGCTGGAGTTGGAGGAGGTCGAGGCTGCGCTGGCCGGGCACCCCCGGGTGCGGCGGGCGGCGGTCGTCCTGTCCCGGGACGCCGCCGCGCCCCGGCTGCTCGCCTTCGTCGTCCCCGATGCCGATCGGGCCGGAGCCGATGCCGGCCCGGCCGGCGGGACGCTCGCCGACGAGGTGCTGGCCTGGTGTGCCGACCTGCTTCCCCAGTACATGGTGCCGAGCGTCGTGACCGTGGTCGACACGCTCCCCGTCACCGCCGGCGGGAAGGTGGACCGCCGGGCGCTCACCGACCCATGCCCGGATTTGTCGGCGGATGGGGTAGACGAGGACGCCGCCATCTAATTAAGTAAGCCTTACCTAAATTACGTCTGCCTAGTCAGCGGCGCGTGACCACAAGGAGAGACGGCATCTCATGCCGGCGGACCCAGCCTCATCGCCGGATGGGAAGCGACCCGCGACCCGCGAGCCGTCCCGACGCGCGGCCTGACCACGGAAACGAGAAAGCAGTGCGAAACAGACTGAAACTCCTCCTGGCGGCGATCCTGGCCGCTACCGCGTTGGCCGTCACGGCCGGCTGCGGCAGTAGCGGCGACGGCAGCGGTGGGACGGCCGCGTCGGCGAGCGCGGTGACGGGCAGTTTCCCGGTCACGCTGAAGAACAAGTTCGGTACCACGGTCATCAAGTCCCAGCCGAAGCGGATCATCGCGCTCAGCTATGAGGAGGACATCCTGGCGACGCTCGGCATCACGCCGATCGCGTACGCGAAGAACGAATACAAGCCCGACGGCGTCTTCCCTTGGCTCCAGGGAAAGATCGACCTGTCGAAGAGCGCCGCTCTGGGCACCAGCGGGGACCTGAACCTCGAGCAGATTGCCGCGCTGCATCCCGACCTGATCCTGGCCACCAACTTCTACGGCCTGGCCGACTACTACGACCGGCTCTCGAAGATCGCGCCGACCGTCGGCTACACGGATGACGCCGGCATCGCGACCTGGCAGGAGAACAGCACCATCATCGGCAAGGCCGTCGGCCGCGACGCCGACACCCGGAAGGCGATCGCCGCCATCGAGAAAATCATCCAGGACACCAGGTCGAGCCTTCCCGGCCTGGCCGGCAAGACGTTCAGCTACTCCTTCTACTACGAGCCGGGCGGGCTCGCGGTCATCGACGACCCGAAGACGGTGTCCGTCCAGCTCTACACCGAACTCGGAATGAAGCTCGCGCCGGGTGTGACGGCCAATGTAGTGGACCGGTCGCTGAGCATGGAGAAGCTCGACGCATTGGACGCGGACTTCGTGCTGATCGGTTTCGCCACCCCAGCCCTGAAAACCGAGATGAACGGCAACAAGCTGTTCACCGACATCCCGGCGGTCAAGGCGGGACGGGTCCTGCAGGTCGACGCCTTCACGGCCGGCGCGGTCAACAACCCGACGATCCTCAATATCCCGTGGCAGCTCGAGCAGCTCAAGCCGACCCTGGCCAAGGTCGCGGACAGTAGCTGACCGTCGGTGAGTCGGGGCTCGCGCGGCGCGGCCATCGCCACGCGAGCCCCCGCACTGACCTACATCCGGACCGAACCCGGACTGAATCCGGATAGGACGGCCCCGGATCGAACCCGACACCAGACCCGGACCAGGCCCGGACTCAACCCGGACGGCTCTGTTGCGTCCGGCTGGCACGACCCTGCGCTGGCGGCCAGGCATGATCAGATGGTGACTCGCGTCCGTCCTCGTCGAGCACCGGGGCTGCGGCCTGGGCGCCGGCGGCTGCCGGTTCGCCCGCGATCGTCTCCGCTGCCGGATCTGTCGTCATGCTGGTCATCTGGTGCCTCCTCTACCTGCGCGTATGCACAGAGCATCACAGTGGAGTTACACCGTTGTTCTGGCTCTGCCGCACATCCGGTGGTGACTGTGCGTTAGCCAAGGAGGATCCGGTGGCGGAGGAGTGGGAAGCCGGCGCGGCCGTGCATCTGGTGCATGATCCGCTTGGTCTTTCTGTGGAATCAGAGTTGTCAAATCGACCCTCCCGGGCTTTGGTGGACACCGACGATCGGGAGGATGGTGGCGCGGGCCGGGAGATCGAGTTGTCGGGGTATCGGCCCGGCCGGTGTGGGGATGCCGGCGAGCCGTTCCAGCAGCCGGTCGAGGGCGGTGCTGCCGTCGTCAATGGCGGCCTGCTCGTCCTCGGTGAGCGGGATCATCGCCCGCATCTTCTGCAGGTTCTCCTTGGCCTCCAGGATCTGTGCCTTGCTGGAGCCCTTCGGGGTATAAAAGTCACATTTGGCGCAGGCTATGCGGTGCGGGCACTGCTCGAAGAAGGTGTAGGTGCAGTAGCCGTGGCCGAGGTCGTAGTGCTGCCAGGGCTCGCCGGCTGCGGCGGCCTCGGAGGCGACGGCGTCGCGGTCGACGAGGACCTCGACCGTCCGCATGTTGCGGGAGAAGTATCCCGCGTCGTCGTAGGCCCGAGTCAGCGTGGCCGGGCTGATCTTCGCGTAGAACTGCGTCGACTGCGACGACCGGTGGCCGAGCCACGCCTGCAGCTCGAACAGCGTCATCGGCTCCTTGGCATTGTAGAGCTGGCTGGCGATCGTGGATCGGGCCCGGTGGCTTGTACCTCACCGACATCGCCGGCGGCCTCGCCGTCGGGGTCGTGAGCATCCTGGTCACCGCGCTGTTGCTGCGCCGGATTGATCCCAAGATCGCGAGAAGGGCCGACCGGGCGGCGGACTGAGGACGGGTCCGGTGCGGAGCAGTCACCTCCGTCGCGCACCGCGACCGCGGAGTTCCCCTGTTCGGCGGACGCCCCCGAAACGCTCGCGTATTCTGCGCGATCAGGACGAGGTCCCGGTGACCGCCGGGAGATCGACAAGGCTGCACTCGACAAGGCTGTTGGGGAGGCGGTGTGGACTTCGAGGACGCCGCTCTCGTGCGGCTGGCGGACGAGGCCTCCCGCGCCGCGTTGTTCGACCAGGCCGCGCTGGCCGCCGTCGCTGCCGCCGGCTACGACCATCCCGAGTTCGAGGGCCCCTACTCGGCCGTCTTCGACAGCGTCGAGCTGGTCGTGGACCTCGCTGGGTCGGTCCGGTTGCACGGGATGGTCCGGCGGCTGGAGGACCCGGTCCCCTACGAGGTTGACCTGCTGGCCGCTGGCCTGGTCGACGCCGCCGTCCCGCGGGTGACCGCCCTGTGGCGGGGCGCCGTGGTGGCCCGGTACCGGCCGGCGGGCGAGCCGGTCACCGCCGTCACGTCGCAGTGGCTATCCGGTGGGCCAGCCGGTGGGCCCGCCGGGGACGTCGCCACCGGCCAGGTGCGGGTGGCGTTCGCCGACCCCGCCGGCACCGCCACCGTCGTGCGCCGGCTGCCGGTCACCGCACCGATCCTGGCCCGCGGCGCCGGGAGCGGCGTCGCCGCTCTGCTGCGCGAGAGCGCCGTCGTCCGCCAGCGGGTGGTGGACGCCGGCGGCGAACCCAAGGCGGAACCGCACCTGCGCCGGCGGCACGCCGTGGTCGTGGTCTGGCTGCTGCCCGAGGCCGTCTTCGACGACGACGACGGCTGGCCCGGCCCAACCGCCGGTACCCCGGAACAGCTCCGGGCGGCACGACGGGCTATCGCGGCGTCCTGGCTCGCCCGTCACGGCATCGCCCTCGTCACCGCCACCCTCAGCTAGGACCTCGGAGGAAGCCATGCCCGTCGCCGCCGCGTACCCCTTCGTCGAGGTCCGCATCGACACCTCGGCGCTGCAGCCGGTGTCCCATCGCTCACCGGGTGTGCTCGCCGTGGTCGGCGCCACCCCGGACGGCCCCCGCGGCGGGACGGCGGCGGTGAACACCCCGCGACTCGTCGGCTCCCTGGCCGACGCCGGCACCCTGTTCTCCAGCATCCAGGGCGGCGTGGTGGAGGCGAACCCGCTGTACGAGGCGCTGCGGGTCGCGCTTCTGCAGGACCCCAAGCCGAGCACGGTCTACGGCGTCCGTGCGGCGGGCACGGCGCTCGCCGAAGCGCCGGCCTCGCTGGATGCCGCCGACGACGTCACCTTCGTGGTCCTGGCCGGGACCACGGCCGTCGGAGCGCCGGCTGGCGCCGAGGCGGCGACCGGTCTGCACGCGCTGAAGGCGCATGTGGAGTCGATGTCCGCCGAGGGCAACAAGCGGATCGGTGTCGCCATGGTCGACCCGGCCCGGCCGCGTAGCGCGACCTACGTCGATGACCTGGTCGACCTGTTGACCCCGCTGCGCAGCGACTCCAGCCGGATGGTGGTGGTCGCCGCCCGCGGCGCGACCGGGGACGTGGCCGCCGCGGCGGCGGCCGCGATCGCCGGGTACCCGGCGCAGGTGTCCGTCGTGCTCAAGCGGGTCCGCGGCATCCAGATGCCGCTGGCCGGGCAGTACAGCCCAGGCGAGATCCGAGAGCTGTCCGAGGCCGGGATCATCCCGGTCATCGATCCGGCGCTCATCGTGGGGGATGGCCTGCACTTCGCGGAGGGTCGCTGCTTCACCACCGACGCCACGCAGCTGTTCATCGACACCGTCCGGACCTTGGACGACATCGACTTCCGGCTCAAGGCCGGGCTGATCGGCCTGGTGGGCGACGCCCGGATCACCCGGTCCGGGCTGATCCTGCTCAAGGCCCGGATCGAGGGCATCCTCGGGCCGCTGCAACGCTCGTCGGCCATCGACGGCTTCCGCATCGGCATCCCGGTCCTGGACATCCTGACCTTGCCGGAAGGGTCCCGCTCGGCGGCCGACCAGGCGCTCGTCGCCCAGGCCCGGGCCAACCGCGCGGTGGATGTCGCGCTGGAGGTCGTGCTCGGCCCGGCCACCCACCGGATCGTCGTCACCCTCGCGCCGACCTTCTGACGTCATCGCCGCTCAACGGAAGGGGACATGTCATGCCCGACTGGAGGTCTCGGCTCGCCGTCTCCTGGCAGAACACCGACGGCGTTCACAAGATCGTCCCAGTGGACTCCTTCTCGCCGACCTTCACTCTCGGCGCGGAGGTGCTCAACTCCATCGAGGAGACGCACATCGGGGTGGTCTACACCCCGTCCACCATCACGTTCTCCCTTTCGGTGAAGGCGATCGGGGACTCCGCGGCGCAGCTTACGGCGCTGGCCCTGGCGGGCGCGCGGTTCGACATCATCCTGCAGGAGACCGAGCACGGCGCGGACTGGTCATTCATCAAGATCGTGATCAGCGACTGCGTCATCACCTCCGCCGCCCCGACGAACGCCACGATCGCCGGCGCCCCCTCGTCGGTGTTCTCCGGCTTCAGCCTCTCGGCGACGGTCGAGCCCAAGTCCGGCGAGTCCGCGACAGTCCGGTGACGGCGTGGCCGAGGATGCACGCCCCGGTGCCGTCCGGGTCCGCCAGACCGGGATCGCCCTCGTCCACGCCGGCGAGCTGGTGCTTCCCGCCGCCGGCAGCGAGGCCGAGCTGGAACCGGCCGCGGCCGACCCGCGCGCGGTCGTCGAGTACCACTTCCCGGTCGTGATCGAGGTGCGCGAGGCGCAGGCGCCGGACGTCGAGGCCATCGCGAAGCTGGCCGCGCGGCACATCGTGCGCGGGCTGCGGGACTGATGACCACCCGCGTCGTGCACCCCGTCCGGCTTGTCGTCGACGCCACCCGGCTGACCGACGCCGACCTGCTGGCGGACGCCGTCGAGGCCGGCGTGACCCGGGCGGTGCGGGCCAGCCGGGGCCGGGTGCTCGACGGCCTGCCGGACGGGATGGGCGTGCGCGTGCTGCCCGCAGAGATCAGCTGGGCCGGCGCGGCGGCGTCCGGGCTCACCGAAGACCAGCGGGCCGCCGTGGAACGTGTGGTGGCCGGGGCGATCGGTCGGGCGGTGGCCGCCGCCGGGGTGTCCGACGGGGTGCTGCGCCGCACATCCGCGGCGCAGCCGCCGGTCGGTGAGGCGGTGGACGCCGCCCGGTTCAGCCGGCCGTTGCGGCGCTACGTCATCCCCTCCTACCAGGGCGGCGACGCGGCGGTCGAGGTCCTCGACGACGACGGCGGCGGCGGCGAGCCCGGGGCCGCGGCGAGCCCGCCGGGGCGGACCGAGTCGACCACCGTCTGGTCGCCGGTGACGGCCGAGAACTACGTGCGGACGGCGCTGCGGGCGGTCCGGGTCTCGTCGGTGGCGCCGTCGGCGTCTGGGCTGGTCGGCGTGCTGTTCCTTGGCCCGTCCGGGGCTTACGAGATCGGGGCGGTCCACCCGGGCGAGCAACGGGTGGAGTCGTCCTTCCCGCTCGGCCGGTTCCGCTTCCCCCGCTTCGGCCAGCGCGAGGGTGAACCGCTCAGCTTCGACCCGGGAGTGGTGTACCGGCTGCGCTGGCAGGGCAGCGCGACGCAGGCCCGGACGGTGGTCACCGACTTCTACGCCGAGTCCTGGCGGCGGGCCGCCGAGCAGGCACACCCCCGGCTACCCGGGCAGAGCGCCGCGGACCACGCCGCGGCCATCACCGACCTGGTGGACCGCGCGCTGGACACCGCCGTCGGCCGGGCCGCCCGCCTGGCCTGCTACCTGCTGCTCACCGGCCCCGGCGGCCGGCGGGACCTGGTCGAGATGGTCAGCCAGCCAGACTGGGTGCTGCCCGGGATGGAGCTCGACCTGGTCCCACTGTCAGAGACCTACCAGCTCGACGACGATGTCATCGTCGTCACCCCGGCCGGCGGCGCGCCTGGGGCGGGAGCGCCTGGTGGCCCGGAGCCAGCCGGCGGACCTGGTGGTCCGGGTGGCCCGGGCGGCACCGGGACCGGCGACGGCGACCCGGCCCGGGCGGGAGACCGGCACCGGCGAGCGGGCAGGTGGCCAGCCGGGCCAGCCGGCCGGCGTCGGGTGGCCCTGGCCGGTCAGCGGGGGCGACGGGCCGCCGCTGGTCTGCGAGCCGTTCTTGGCCGAGCCGCCGGCGCAGGACCTGGTCGGCGTCCAGGGCCTGCTGGCCCGGATGCGCGACCTCGCCGCCCGGCTGCGGGTGGGGGAGTGCCACTACCTCGGCCGGTTCGCGCTGAACTGCGCGACGATGATCGCGGTGCGGGCGCACACGGTCGGCATGGAGGGTGTCCGCAGCACCGCCACCACCCAGGTCAGCGTCCGCCACGACGGCCGCGGCAACAACGGCTACCTCGACGTTCGGCCTGGCAGCACCCCGGAGTTCGCGGCGCTGCGGACGCTCGCCGGTATCGCCACCGACCTGCACCGGTTCGCCGACGACCTGATGGCCGCCTACCAGGAACCGGAGAACCTCCGGCTGGTGAAGGTGCGCCCCGGCGGCGAGCCGTACGCCGGTGGCTGGGCCTGGCGCTTCTGGTCGGAGCTGTCGGAGTCCCTGCTCGACGCGTTCACCCTGCTCTACGCCGAGACCTGCCGGGTGCTGCTGCTACAGCAGCTTCGCTCCTCCCGCCACGGCATCGACGGGCGCCGCGGCGCCGGCTTCGACGCCACCGCGACGGCCTTCTCGTCCACCCTGGCCATCCTCGGCGAGTCGGTCGTGGTGGTGACCACACTGCGGCACGCGATCACGCACTCCGAGGCCGTGCTCGTCACCGGCTCGGTCCGCGACGTCCTGTCGGTCAGCCAGACGATCCCAGCGGGCGACGGGATGATGTTCGTCGAGCTGCCGGCGCCGATCCGGTCCGTCCCGCCACGAGTGCTGGCCGTCGCCGGTGACGCCCTCATCGAACGCCGCGGCGGTGACCGGGTGGTGCGGTTCCGGGACCGGGTCTGGACCGCCGCCGACCTGGACGCCGAGATCAACCTGCGGCGGGCGGTGGTCAACCAGGTCGACCCGCTGTTCCTGCAGATCGGGGACCTGGAGCCGCTGTACGCCCGGGCCCAGCGCGAACCGGCGTTCGTCGAGGAACACCTGCGGAGCCTGCTCACCCAGATGTCCGAGGCGAACGCCCGGATGCTGGCGCAGGCATCCGACCCGGCGGAGGGCGCCTACTTCGCCGTGGCGGCCTCGCAGTACGTCTGGCGCGAGGGCGGCGCCGACCGGCGCGGGCTGCGTTTCCAGCTGCAGGGCATCCACGCGTTGGCGGACGAGCAGCTTCGCACCGCGGCCCGCAACGACCGTCTCTACGTGCTGGGGATCAACCGGGCGGTGGGCCGCAAGGCCGCCCTCGACGACCTGCTGGTCATCGCCTCCACCGCGGGGATCATTGTGCTCGGCCTGCTCTGCGCTCCGCTGGGCGCTGTCGCCGCCGGAGCGATCACCGGCCTAGCCGGCCTGGCGCTGACCGCTGGTGATCTCGCCGAGGCCGACCGCCAGAGGGACCTGTACCGGGCGCTGGAGGACCCGGAGCTGTTCCATCGCTGGCAGGAGGTACAGGTCGCGCAGCTCATGGCCGCCCTGAGCGTCGCCTTCAGCGTGTTCGACGTGGTCGCGGTCGGGCGCGGCGCCCGGGCCATCGTGGCCAGCGCCCAGCACGGCCTGCGGGTCGCCGAGCGGGCGGGCCTGGCGGCGGGAGCCCGGTCGGTCGCGCGCAGCGGCCGCCGCGAGGTGCTGCGCGGCATGACCGAGCAGGTGCTGGCGCAGGCGGTGCGCCAGGCGGTCACCGACACTGCGGTGCTGGCCGTGATGTCCCTGGTCCTGCCCCGGCTGATCACCCCGGTGCTGGTGCCCTGGATCCGCCAGCAGGCCGTCGACCACGGCACCTTGGCCGAGGTCGACGCGGCCCTCGGCCCGCTCGCCGCCGGCCTGCCGGCACCGGCCCCGCGGACGGCGCCGGGCGGCCCGGTGGCGGGCGGGGCACCAGCGGACGATGGGGAACGATGACCATCACCCCCGGACTGCTCTCCGGCGCCCTGAGCCGCGCCGCCCGCGAGCACGCCGCCACCCTGGAGGCGCTGCAGCGGGCGCTCGACATCGTCTCCGGGCAGCGCCCAGCGGTGCTGCGGGTGGAGGCGCTGGCCGAGCGTGTCGTGCTCGCCTTGGCGCACCACCACGAGAGCCGGGTCGCGGGCACGCTCAGCCGACTGGAGGAGTCGCTGGCCCGGCTGCTGGACGACGTCGAGGACCTGCGCGCCGGTGGCCGGGCCACCCGCCAGACCGCGCAGCGCCAGGCCGACCTGCACGTCCTAGCCGACGCCATGGAGCAGCTGCAGAACTTCGAGGAGGCCGTCCGTCACGACCTGGACCGCGGCGAGCTGCCCGAGACGGCGGCGGCCGTGTTGCGGGAGGCGTTCGATGCCCTACCGGCGCCCGCCGCCGCGACCGCCGGTAGGGCATCGCGACCGCGTGGCCGGGCGGCGGGAACCGGCACCCGCGCAGGTGCTGCGGCGACTGGGACGGTGGCGACCGGACGCGCGGCCACACCGGCCGCGAGCCCGGCTGCGGGCGGCCCATCGACTCCCCCGCCGGGACGACGCGGTGGCCGGGTGGCGGCACTCAGTCCTGAGGAGCAGGCCCGCGCCGCGGCGGCCACCGCCCGCGACGCGCTGGAATGGGCGCACCAGCTGCGGGAGGCGTGGAGCCGCGGCCTGACCTTCGAGCCGGAGTCCCGCCACGCCGTCCCGCTGGGCTGGCCGGACCACCCGCTGCCGGTGGCGGAGATGCGCCGGCTGGACGACGCGGTGACCGCGTTCCGGTCCGGCCGGCGACCCGGCGTCCCGGTCAGCCAGGCGGAGGCGACCGCCCTGCGTGAGGTGGTGCATCGGGCCAACGAGGTGCTCCGGTCGTTCGGCCGCCGGTTCGAGGTGCTGCACGGCGGCAGCGAGCGGATCCCGCCGACCCGGCCGGTGCCCCCGGCCGCGGAGGCCGCGCTGGCCCCGGGGTCGCCGGGGGCACTCGCTGTCGCGG